>JACQEL010000617.1 GCA_016200595.1 Deltaproteobacteria bacterium | reverse complement strand
GCCTAAGCCATGCCATTCGCCGACGACCTCCCAGGAAATCTTGTCACGTTCCACCATGAGGAAGTCTGGCATGCCTTGCGTGGGTCGCCCTTCCAGGCGAGTGAGGAGAAGGTAGTGTGTGGCATGGCCGGCCGAAGTGACGTAGGACTTCCGTACGTGATCTAACTGAAAGCCTCCATCGACACTCAGGGCGGTCGACACATCGGTGGCAATCGGACGCCAGTCGGCGCCGGTTGTTCCTGAACTCTCGCCTCCGGCAATCGTGGCGAACACCTCGCCACGCGTGAGCGGTTTGACGAAACGCTCTACCTGATATGGAGTGGAAATCTGGTTGACAAGTTCCGTAGCTTCCAGGTGCATTTTGTAGCACATGGCGGTGGAAGGACACTGCTTCGCGATCTCCTCGACGATTAAACAGACGGTAAGCAGATCCGCGCCGAGGCCGTCATATTCACGAGGTGTGCGTAACGCCCATAGACCAGCGCTACGGAGTGCGTCTAGCGAGTCTTTGGGATACCGAGCGAGCCGATCATACTCGGCTGCGCGAGGTCCAATTTCGCGGGCAGCGAGTTCCGCCACACGGTCTTTCCATTCCTGTTGTGCTGGAGTGAGGGGGAAATAATTCATGCCGTCGGCTCCCTTCTGTCATGAATAGTTGCAGGTAGGTCATAGCACGAAACTCACGCCTTGATCTTCCCCCCTATTTTTCCTGAATCGACTGTATGTAATGAATAATTGCTAAAGTCCGTCCGATGCCGCGGGTTTCATCAGCGAGCGTGCCGCCCTCTTGCTCGGTAAACACATCGCCCCAAATCGGCATGTCGCGGCTGCCATGCCCTTTCACCTCCTCGCGACCATCGATGATCCGATACACCTGCCAGAAGGGAAATTGACCTTTGTGCCTTTTGCCCAACTGTGTCAGATCCGTGGGCTTCACCGTCAGCAAGTTGAGTGTCGTCATCACACTCTCGCCTTTGCCGCCGAGTCCATGGCAGACAGCACAGTGGCCGTGAAACTCACGTTTCCCCGCTGCGACTACTTCCTCCTGCTGTGCCACCGCAGTGCCTGGGGTTACCCGCAGCAAGATCACCATCATGAGAGTGAGGAGAGACACGACATATCGCATCTCTCCAAGCACTGGCTGCAGCCGTGCTTTCATCTACCACCTCCTGCTTCTTCAGTCTGCGCGGCCAGGAAGAGCTGCGAGTTGTTCTACCTGAGGTCGGCGCGTGGGATAAGGCAACTCCTGTACCACGCGCACTCTCCATTCTTCCTTTATGCGTCTGGCGCATGCCTTACGGTGAACACCGGGCACGGCGCGGCGCGGACTACCTTTTCCGCCACACTGCCGATGACCAAACGTTGGGGGCCCGTGCGCCAATGGGTAGACATGACGATCATGTCTACATGCTGAGCAGTTGCTAGATCGAGAATCTCGGTATAGGGGTTGCCATGTTTCACGACGACCTCATAGGGCACGCCCGCAGCATGCGTGCGAGCTACCTCTGCGATCATCTGCTTGGACTTTTCTATGGCATGCTCGACCTCAGCATAGAAGTTGGCGCCCCTGGGGCCGTAGAAGTCAGTCAGCGGATTATCGACGACGTGTATAATGACTAACTGTCCATTACTCTGCCGGGCGAAATCAGTCGCGTAATCGAGCGCCGTAAACGAATCAGTCGAGAAATCGATCGGACACAATACTTTCTTGAATTGTCTAGCCATGCTGTTCCTCCTGAGTCAATTCGACGTGGGATACTTGTGAGGATTGGAGCAACTCCCGTACCAGCAGGGGAGTGACAGATTCTCAGCTTATTCTCGGAACCCTTTCCTGTTTACGGGAAAGAAAGATGGGAAAATGCGCAGAATTGAGAAAGAACGAGAGAAGCAAGAGTGGAACCCCAGACCTGTCACCCTGAGTGAAACGAAGGGTCTCGCCGTGAGATTCTTCGTTTCACAGCTCATGAACAAAATTTGTAGTGACGACTTTAGTCGTCTCCCCTGCCCCGCGCGCGACTAAAGTCGCGACTACAACCACCCCTAAACACACGCCCCCCAATTTCTTGTCGCTCGATGAGCGCGCCCCGCGCTCTGGGGTACTCAGGATGACACGACTAAATGGTCACGTCGCAAAGTGTATGAATATCGTGTGTTGTGATTTAGAGTGATTCCCTTTCTTGCGAAAATCGTGGAGGTTCTTCGCAGAAGTAGGAATGGGGGCGTAATTTGGCGTGCTAAATCGGAATGCACGACATTAGGATACTGTTCGTAGCTGCGTGGGTGGGGGCGAAGCATTTGCTCCGTATAGATCAACGTCGTGGGAAGCCTGACCCGCAAATGCTTCGCCCCTACGGTGGACAGGCGCTAAGGTCGTGTGTACCAATCTCTTGCCTCCTGGTTTAGCTCGAGGACTCCGCGACGGCATGTCTTGTGCTGCTCCAAAGTATGCGCTGCTGTGTCTGGGAGGCTGGTCGGTGGCTTCTGTTCGAGAGGCGCGGTGAATCATGAGGAAAAGCACAAAAAAGTGGCTAGGAACGGCAGTGGGAATACTCATCGCTATGAGCGTCGGCATATTCGCTTCGCAGCGGTTCAAGCAATCGAGCCTTCCTGATGGTTTCACGGTCGGCAACGGTCGTATAGAGGCGACGGAGATTGACGTTGCTACTAAGTTATCGGGGCGGATCAAAGAGGTTTTAGTCGACGAAGGTGCTGTCGTCGAAGCGGAGCAGGTAGTGGCACGGATGGATACCCAAACCTTGGAGGCTCAACTCCGCCAAGCCCAGGCCCAGCTCAAGCAAGCCCACAATGCCAAGGCCAGTCTGGCGGCGATAGTTACCCAACGGCAGAGCGAGTTGAGGTTTGCCGAAAAGGAATTGAAGCGCTCGAAAGCGCTAATCGAAGACGAAGTGATCACCCAACAGAGGCTAGACAGCGATGAAACAAAACGAGCGATTGCCGAGGCAGCCTTGCAAGCGGCAAAAGCCAAAGCAGTCGAGGCGGACTCGGCTATCGAAGCTGCGGCTGCGGCCATCGACCGGATTAAGGCCGACCTCGACGACAGCGTCTTGAAGGCACCGCGTGGCGGTCGCATTCAGTATCGGTTGGCCGAGCCCGGTGAAGTGTTACCCGCCGGCGGCAAGATTCTCACGCTCCTCGACCTCACGGATGTTTATATGACCGTGTTTCTTCCTGAGACCGTCGTCGGCAAGGTTGCCCTCGGGGCGGAAGCTCGGCTCGTATTCGACGCTGCGCCGCATCTGGTGATCCCGGCCGTAGTATCGTACGTGGCGTCCAGGGCCCAATTCACACCGAAAACGGTCGAGACCTCCACCGAACGACAGAAGCTCGTGTTTCGCCTTAAGGTGCAGATCGATCCTGTGCTTCTACAGCAATACCAACCGCTAGTGAAAACCGGAGTGCCGGGAGTGGCATACATCCGCCTGAACGCCGGCGCGCCGTGGCCCGAGCGTCTCGAAGTGAAGCTTCCTCAACAAGTAGGTCTCGCGTATTGAGTTGTCAGCCTATGGCACCCTCGCAACAGACGGAGCGCGGACAACCCGGTGCCCTTGGGGAAGTTCCCACGCTTAGTCAGCCGCCCGTTGCGGTGGCGCAGCTCTCTGCAGTCTCCCATCGCTACGGTGACGCCTCGGCCGTAGATGCTATCGATCTGGAAATCCCGGCGGGGTGTATGGTCGGGTTTATCGGACCGGACGGGGTGGGCAAGTCGAGTGTGCTCGCTCTGATCGCAGGCGTGCGGAAGATCCAAACTGGCACGGTCAGAGTGCTGAGCGGCCCCATGGCCGACGTTCGCCACCGCAACGCGGTCTGCCCGCGCATTGCCTACATGCCGCAAGGCCTGGGGAAGAATCTCTACCAGACCCTGTCAGTCTTTGAAAACGTAGATTTTTTCGGCCGCTTATTCGGTCAATCCCGAGAGGAACGGGAAGGGCGGATTAGCGAACTTCTGGCGAGTACCGGCCTAGCGCTCTTCGCTGGTCGTCCGGCGGGGAAACTCTCTGGCGGCATGAAACAGAAGCTGGGGCTGTGTTGTTCCTTGATCCACGATCCAGATCTGTTGATCCTGGATGAACCTACCACGGGCGTTGATCCGTTGTCCCGGCGTCAGTTTTGGGAACTGATCAGCCGTATCCGCGCTCGCCGCCCTGGTATGAGTGTGCTGGTAGCCACGGCCTACATGGACGAGGCTGAAGGCTTCGATTGGCTGGTGGCCATGGACTTGGGGAAGGTTTTGGCTGCGGGTAGTCCCTCTGAACTGAAGTCCCGCACTGGGACACGTACCCTGGAACAGGCGTTTATCGGGCTGCTGCCAGAGACCAAGCGCCGGGGGCATCGGACTCTGACAATCCCGCCGCGGCAATCGCAGAAGGGCGACGTGGCTATCGAGGCCCGCAGTCTAACGCGACGTTTCGGTGACTTCACCGCCGTGGACCGTGTCAGTTTCCGCATCGAGCGGGGCGAGATCTTCGGTTTTCTCGGTTCCAACGGTTGCGGCAAGACCACCACCATGAAGATGCTCACCGGCATGTTGCCGACTTACGCGGGGGAGGCCTGGCTCTTCGGCCGTCCGCTGGATGCCAAGGATATCGAGACTCGCAAGCGTGTGGGCTTTATGTCGCAGTCCTTCTCACTCTATACCGAGCTGACAGTACGGCAAAATCTCGAGTTGCACGCCCGATTATTCCACTTGCCTGCTGAGCACATTCCCGTGCGTATCAACGAATTGGTGGAACGCTTCGATCTAGGTGGCGTGGTCGATGACCTCGCGGAGAATCTCCCCTTAGGCGTGCGCCAACGTCTGTCTTTGGCTGTTGCCGTGATCCATCGGCCGGACCTGCTGATTCTGGACGAACCCACCTCGGGCGTCGATCCGGTCGCCAGGGATGGCTTTTGGCAACTGCTGATTGATCTGTCACGCAATCAGGGTGTGACTATTTTCATCTCAACCCACTTCATGAACGAGGCCGAGCGCTGTGATCGCATCTCATTGATGCATGCCGGCAAGGTTCTGGCCCAGGGTACCCCTACCGAACTGGTCCGAGTTCGTGGCGCCGAGACCCTGGAGGAAGCCTTTATCTCATACCTGGAGGAAGCGGCAGGGCAGGGGCCGAAGACAGAGGTGGGCGCCGGGCAGAGCGTCACATCTCCGGTTTTGTCACGGCCCGCACCACAACGCCAGAATCGCCGCGTCTCTTTTGACCTCGGTCGCCTCTGGGCGTATGCCCGCCGTGAAGCTATGGAAATCCGTCGTGACCCCATTCGGCTGGCGTTCGCACTGCTTGGACCGATCCTGCTGATGATCGTGTTCGGCTACGGCATCTCTTTCGATGTCGAGCACCTGCCATATGCCGCCTTAGACCGCGACCGCACCCCTGAGAGCCGCACGTATTTGGAGAATTTCGCGGGCTCCCGCTATTTCGAGGAGCAATCTCCTATCGACGATTACCCAGAGATGGAGAGGCGACTTGGCAGCGGCGATCTAAAACTCGCCATTGAAATTCCCCCGAATTTTGGCAAGGATCTCAAGCGCGGGCGCCAACCGGAAGTAAATATTTGGCTCGATGGCGCTATGCCGTTTCAGGCCGAAACGACCCGCGGCTATGTGGAAGGTGTGCACCAGGCTTATCTGAAAGATCTGACCCGGCGTACCTTGGGTCAGGAATCGCAAGTTCTGCCCGCCGATATTGAGACCCGCTTCCGCTACAACCAGGACTTCAAGAGCGCATTTGCTATGGTGCCTGGGATTCTCATGCTGCTTCTGGTCTTGATCCCGGCTATGCTCACGGCCGTCGGCGTAGTGCGGGAAAAGGAACTGGGCTCCATCACTAATCTCTACGCCACGCCTGTAACCGGTGTGGAATTCTTGCTTGGTAAGCAGGTGCCGTATGTGATCATTGCCCTAATGAATTTCGCCAGCCTCATAGTGCTGGCGTTGTTCCTGTTCCAAGTGCCGATCAAAGGCAGCTTTGTGGCGCTCACTGTTGGTGCTGTCCTTTATGTCATCGCCACGACCAGTGTGGGCCTGTTAATCTCCACCTTTGTGAAAACCCAGATCGCCGCGATTCTCGCGACCTCGATCATTACCACGCTGCCAGCGGTGAATTTCTCCGGGCTCATTACCCCAGTCTCCTCCCTCTCGCCCGGTGCCAAGGCGATGGGGTACGGTTTTCCCAGCGTCTATTTTCGGCAGATCAGCGTCGGCACCTTTACCAAGGCCTTGTACTTTCCCGACCTGCTGGGCAACTACGCGGCGCTGGCGGCCTTTATTGTTGCCTTCCTTGTCTTCGCGTTAGTTTTGCTCAAAACCCAAGAGAGCTAACGATGCGCGAGCGACTGGCAAACATTTATCGGCTCGGCGTCAAAGAACTCATCAGTCTGCGCTACGACCTGGTCTTAGTGCTGTTTATCATCTACCTTTTCACGGTGGCGGTGTATACCGTCTCCACTGGCGCATCCACCGAAGTGCAGCACGCCGCCGTTGCAATCGTCGACGAGGATCATTCCACGCTCTCACGACGGATCACCGACTCCGTGCTCGCACCCTTTTTTCAGCCTCCCGCGCGCCTCACTGTGAACGAGATTGATGCGGCCATGGATGCCGGGCGGTACACGTTTATCATCGATATCCCACCGCACTTCCAGGCCGATGTGCTGGCCAAACGCCAGCCCGTGGTCCAGGTCAACGTGGATGCTACCGCCATGAGCCAGGCCGGCATTGGGGCGGGGTACCTCCAGGGCATTCTCACGCGCGAACTCTTGACGTTCGTGCAGCGGCACGAAGGCGAGCCGGAGTGGCCGGTCAATCTCGTGGTACGGGCGAAGTTCAACCCGAATCTCAAGTCCTCCTGGTTCCTCGCGGTGATGCAAATTATCAACAACATTAGCTTAGTGGCCATCCTCCTCACTGGCGCAGCGCTGATCCGCGAGCGCGAGCATGGTACCATCGAGCACCTCCTGGTGATGCCCTTACGGCCAATCGAGATCATGCTCGCCAAAGTATGGGCCAATGGCCTCGTCATCATCATCGCCGCCACCCTGTCGCTACTGCTGGTCGTACAGAAAGTGTTGGGCGTGCCGATTGCTGGTTCCCTCCCCCTCTTCCTAGCCGGGACGATCATTTACCTGTTTTCAGTCACCGCGCTCGGCATCTTCCTTGCCACTCTGGCCCGCTCCATGCCCCAATTCGGACTCCTCGCCTTCCCAGTGTTCATCATCATGAATCTCCTCTCTGGAGGCATCACCCCTTTGGATAGCATGCCAGAGCTGTTGCAGAAGCTTATGCAGCTCTCGCCGTCGACGCATTTTGTCAGTCTTGCTCAGGCTATTCTCTACCGCGGTGCCGGATTCGCCGTGGTGTGGCCCGAGTTCGTCGCAGTTGCCGCCATTGGTGTCGTGTTTTTCTTCAGCGCGCTGCTGCGCTTTCGTAAAACCGTGACGATGATGCAGACGTAACCGGTACGGCCAAGTGTTCCTGCTGCTCTGCAAAGGGATGGTGGGAGACGAAGAAAAGACGGTGATGTATAGCAGTTTTCAGTTGCATGTGTCCTCCTCTGTAGGGATGGTTTTGGGCAGCATGAGAATGCTTACCCCTTCCAGTTTGAAACGTTCCACCAGTGCCTGACGGGTGGCAGTGCGATATTCCGTGAGCAGCACAAGCTGTTCTCCCGTGTGGGTGTCAGGCAGGAACACGGCCAGCAGCACCGCGTCCAGAAAAGAGGTGTGATTGGCGATGATGAGAACCCGATTCCCAGCTTGATAATAGTGTTCCAGGCCGTGTATCTGGACCCGATAAAGTAAGATAAGGACGAACCGGACCACTGGTTTCAACAATTGCACGGTGATTGGTAACAGTAGGACAAGCGAAGAGCGGGAAGCCAGAGTCATTAGCAGCTCCCCTAGCAAACGCAAGGCAGCAAGTGACATGCCAGGTGAGGCAAGAAGTTGTTCTTGCCCAGTGTGGGAGCAGCTGTAGGGAAAAACGGTAGTTGTCAGCAGCAGGGTGACGCAATTCCTAGATATGGGAAGAAACGCACGCCGAGCATGTCAAGAATAAGAAAACCACCGCGTAGGCATGCTGAGCAGGACCAAACTCACGGGTACAACTTGGCCGCACTGGCCGCGGTACTCGCTTGCGAGCCTCCTGTTATTCTTCGATCCTTGGCCAAGTAGACCTTTGTGGTGCAGTCCTGGCATTGCTCTTGCGAAAAAATCAAAGAACGTCGGCCTAGCCTTCTCGTTTGAAGGAAATCATCCGGGCGTGCGAGCGGTAAAGGATCATCTTCATGAGTCTTCAGCTGATCTCTCGTCGTGTCTTGATTATGCTGCTCCTTTTTGTCGGAAGTGCGAGGCTCAGCCTGGCCCAAGAAGAACAGATCGTTGCGCGCGGTCAGTCTCACTATCAGCGCTACTGTTCAGGGTGTCATGGGAAGCCGGGCAACGGGAAGGGCGTGTTGGCAGAGTACCTGAAGATTACACCTACCGACTTGACTCAGCTCAGCAAGAAGAATGGAGGACAATTCCCGTTCTGGCGTGTATATCGGATAGTTGATGGACGAGACGAAGTGCGCGGGCACGGGACGCGGGCGATGCCGATCTGGGGCGACGAGATTCGCATAGACGAAACAAAGGCACTGCCACAGTTTCAGGAGGACCTCGTCGCCGGGCGCCTGTGGCAGATGCTCTTGTACTTGCAATCGATCCAGGAAAAGTAAACCAGGACGCAAGCGCAGAGGAGGTTTCTAGGAGTATATCAACTGATACCCAAGCATGGATGCGACACCAGGGCCTTGCGAGCATCGTTGCAGCCACGTTGTTGTGGACGATTCCAGGTGTTGGAGTGGCGCAGGAAGAAAGTGTCGTAAAGCAGGGGGGGCGCGAGTATCAAGCGTACTGTGCTACCTGCCACGGGGCCCAGGGAACGGGAAATGGTCCTCTGAGCACTCTCTTGACCGTCGTTCCGGCGGATCTTACGCAGATACGCAAAAAGAACAAAGGTGAATTC
>JACQEL010000616.1 GCA_016200595.1 Deltaproteobacteria bacterium | reverse complement strand
GTTAAGCGTTCGCGAACAAGGGCGGAATCATCAACCAGCAGGACCTTCATGACTCTTCCTTTCGTCAGTCTCACATACTGGCAGGATAGAGCCCTGGTCCCGGGAAGGCGATTGGGAGTGTGTCTGATTTTTCTGTCGGCGTTTGTCCTACACGAGCCCGCGGGTCACCGCGTATCGTATCAGTTCAGCGTTGTGCTTCAGGTTCATTTTCTCCAGAATACGGGCACGATACGTGCTGATAGTTTTGACGCTCAAGAATAGTTGGGCAGCGATCTCGGAGACCGTTTTTCCTGCAGCGAGCAGGCGGAACACTTCATACTCACGATTGGAGAGGGTCTCGTGCGGCGATTGGTCAGGAGCAACAGCTAATTCAAAGGCGAGCGTCTCGGCAAGAGTCGCACTGACATATCTCCCGCCGCCTAAGACTTTTCTGATGGCAGTGACCAGTTCCCCAGGCGCGCTCTCTTTGGTCAGATAGCCCGCGGCGCCGGCTTTCAAGGCGCGTACGGCAAACTGCTCCTCGGGATGCATGCTGAGCACCAATACCGGCAGTTTGGGGCGTTCCCGTTGCAGTTCCTTTAGCACCTCCAACCCGCTGCGGCCGGGCATAGTGATGTCCAGGACGACGACATCCCACGCCTGCTGGCGCACGAGTTCGAGCGCTTGCTGAGCGGTCTGGGCTTCGCCAACAACTAGCAGATCAGGTTCATCAGTCATAATTTGTTTCAAGCCGCGCCGTACAACGGCGTGATCGTCAGCGATCAGAATCTTCACCATGGCGTTTCTCTCTAGAGCGGAACTTGCACGATGACGGACGTTCCTGCTCCTGGCGTTCCCTTAACAGTGACCTCTCCTCCCACTAACAGCACTCGCTCACGTATGCCGAGAAGACCCAGCGATGTCCCGGCGGTGATCTCGCTTTCTGTGATACCTCTCCCGTTATCGTGCACTTCCAGGACAAGATTCCCTGCGTCTTCGCTGACCTTGACGTCAACAGCGGTAGCGTGGGCGTGCCGGGCAACATTGGTCAGCGTTTCCTGAAAGATGCGAAATACGGCCGTAGTGCCCTCCGGGTCAAGAGCGACCTCCTCCAGGCTGGTTTTCAGGTGGCAAGCGATGTCCGTGCGCTTTTGAAAGTCCTGCGCCTGCCATTCCAGAGCGGCCAACAGCCCGAGATTGTCCAACACCCCTGGCCGCAGGTCAGTGGCAATGCGTCGGACCGTGTGAATGATCGTATCGGTCAGCTGGGCCATCGTCCGGGTTTTGCTCAACAGCAGCTCACGCAACGCGCCATCGTTGGTGTTGACCACGCGCTTGTTCAACCAGGCGAGATCCATTTTCAGACCCGTCAAGGTCTGACCCAGTTCGTCATGAATCTCACGGGCGATCCGGGTGCGTTCTTCTTCCCGGATGACTTGCAGGCGTGCGGTAAGGGCGTGCAACTGTTCGAGTGAACGGAGGATCTGTTCCTCCGCCCGTTTGCGCTCGGTGATATCGAGGGCAGTCCCCACAATCCGCGCGAGCTTGCCCTGAGCATCGTTCTCATAATGCAGGACCGTTCTGATCACGCGCAGAGGACCCCGCTCGGGATCGGTGCGGTATTCAACACTATAAAGTTCCCCACCCTGCAAAATGTGGGTGTATGACTCGATAGCCCGTTGCCGATCCTCCGGGTGTACAAGAGCAAAAAATTCGTGGACGGAAGGAGAGCCGAGCGCTAGATCGCGCCTGTGTAGATGGAACATCTCTGTGGACCAAAAGGTCCTCTCAGTGGCTAGATCGAGTTCCCAACTCCCCAAATGGGTTATGGCTTGGGCGGTTTCAAGATTCGCCTGGCTTTGCCGCAGCGCTTCCTCTGCTCGCTTGCGTTCGGTCACGTTCAGCACCAGTGACAGCAAAGATGTCAGCCTGCCGGTCGCATCGCGCAGCGCAGAATTATACCACTCGCAATGAACGACTGCCCCGTCCTTCGTGTAGTTGCGGTTGCCATAGCCAGCGGGTCTCCCACCGCCATTAATTAGGAGGTCTAATTCCTCGCTCACCCGTGGCGTGTCTTCGCCGTGGACAAACCGCCATTCGCTTGGATGTTTGCCTACGACTTCCTCAGCCTTCCAGCCGAAGAGTTTTTCTGCTCGTGGTGACCAGCCTTGCACGCGCAGCCCGCTGTCCCATTCGATGACCACCAGGGGGGAATTTTCCACATGAAACTTTAACCGTTGGTGAGCTTCGTAGAGCGTCTTCTCCGCCTGCTTACGCTCGGTGACATCACGGATGATGGTTTGGATACTGCCGTTTGTGAGCATTTTCGCAGCAGTTTCTACCGGCATAAGGCTCCCATCCTTGCGGCGCAGCCAGCGTTCGCGTGTCACCCTTTTACCAGCGCGTATTTCGTCCCAAGGGATGGGATTACTGATTTGATCCTCCGGGATAAGGAGGTTTATAAGGTTGAGGTGCTGGAACTCTTCGCGTGTATAGCCCAGCAGGTCGCAGGCGCGTGAGTTTACCAGCAGAAAATTTCCCCGTTGATCCACCGCCCAGATCGCGTCTGCAGCTTGTTCTACCAAGGTCCGGTAGCGGTCCTCACTGATTCGTAACGCCTCCTCGGCTTGTTTGCGTTCGGTGATATCGTGGACGAACGACAAGATGAACTCTGGTTTATCGGCCGCATCGAACAGCACGGAATTGTGCCACTCACAATAAATGGCCGCTCCGCCCTTCGTATAATTGCCATTGGCAATGACATTGCGCGACTTGTCGCCGCTTAGCAGACGGTTGATCTCATTGGTCACTGCCTCCAGGTCTTCAGGATGGATGATCTGCTATTCGTCCGGCCGTTTGCCCATCACCTCTTCCGCCCGCCAGCCAAAGATCGTTTCTGCCTGCGGCGACCAGTAGCGCACGCGGAACTCACGATCCCACTCGATTACAGCCAACGGGGAATTCTCCACGTGAGATCTTAACCGCTGGAGAGCCTCCCGCAACGCTCGCTCGGTTTGCTTGCGATCGGTAATGTCCACAGCGGAGGGGATCAGGTAGATGACTCTTCCTGCTTCATTAGTGAGGGGTTGCAAACAGAAGTCAAGCGTAAGGAAACGGTTCTCACTAATACGCACACTCACCTCGTAACGAGAAGTCTCTCCTCGTGCTGCTCGCTGGATGGCAGCGCGGAGTTGCTGCTTGACCGGCTCGGCATAGGACAACCAGTAGGTTTCCTCATACGGCTTTCCTATCACGTCTTCACGCTTCAGGCCGGCGAGCGCGAGAGCCGTCCGGCTTGCTTCTACCAACACACCCTCGGGTGTCAGAAGGCCAATGAAGATAGAGGGGGCAAGGCCGTCGAGGATATTGCGCAGGCGTTGCTCGTTCTCGCGGACCGTCGCCTCTATCTGCTGGCGGTCTGCCTCGCGCTGCTCCAAAGCAGTAGCCATGCTGTTAAGGGTACGAGCGAGTTGTCCGAGTTCTCCCGCCTTGTCGGGCAGTTCAATGCGTGTGCTGAGATCGCCAGCCGCTAGTCGTTGCGTCGCGGTCAGCAGTACACTGACCGGGTGTTGAACGAGTAAGTCGCTGCCTACCCAAACCGCCACAAACCCCAAGGTGGCAATGAGGCCCAGCAGGCTGAGACTGTAGGCTAAAGCCTTATCAGCTTCCCCAGCAATGGCCTCTCTGGGAACACCGACGACCACGGACACGTCTTGTTTCTGGGCAGTACCAGCCAGTGGTACCGAGGCCAGGATATGCCAATTGCCGTCGAGGTCCTGGGCTTCGGTCTTTTCTTGTCGCAGCGCGACCTGGACAAGAGGCAACTTTGCGGCCGACTGTCCGACCCATCTTTCTGCGGCCGGATAGCGGGCTAAAACGAGTCCGCTGTGATTCAGGATGGTCAGGGCCGAGCCCGGGGGTAATTGAGCATCGGCAGCGAACTGGTTGAGCCAGGTCAGTTCTAAGGCAACGAAGACTACCGCCTGTACGGCGCCTCCAGCATCGAGGAAAGGGTAGGCCAGAGTCGTGACGGACTTGCCGGTGATGAGACCTGCATGATAGCCGCCGAGGGCGAACGCGCGTGTTCTCACGGCGCCCTGAAAACAGGTCTCTAAAGGCCGGCCGACCACGTTGACCGGACCAGGGAGCGGAACGGCACTGCAGAAGATATCGCCGTTAGGTTTAATTGCCCCGATATTGGCGTAGAAGGGATATTGTTGCAGGAGGTCAGCAAAGCTCGCACTGCATGTGACTGCATCACCCTCACGCACTGCCGGAAGCTGAGCGAGGCCCAAGAGAAGTTGGCGCGCCCCATCGAGCAAGCGCTGTTCGCGAGCGGCAGCCAGCCGGGCCATGCGCAGCACATTATCATGCGCCCGGGCTATTTCCCGCTGACGCTCTTCCCAACTTAGGTAGCCTGTCAACCCGAGTGTCGGGACGACGGCTACAAGGACGAGCAGCAGGCAACGAGTCCGCAAGCTAGAAAAAGAAAAACGAGACATACGTGGTCCTCCCCGTAAGATTGCGGACCACAGAGATTAACCGAGGGACACTCGGAGCGAAATGCTGGAAGTAGGGTCCGTAAAAAGTGTAGGGACACGGCCTGCCGTGTGACCGTCAACTCCTCCCGAAGCGTCTTGTACAACGCACCATGACACTCGCCGGGCTGCGCTCGATGAACTTCTCGAAACATTCCTCCAAGACCATCCCCCTCGCTCCCCTTTCCCCAGACTCTTGCCGCAGCTCGTCCTCTGGAAGCGGCTATCACACCAGAAACCTCGAAATCACGGGAGATTACGACCTTTACAGGGCTGGCTATTTGCACCCTACCATAGGTGAGGGTGGCATGAAAAGTCTGTTTGTCGGGTGCGCTTGCGCACCGTACGAGATCCAGAAATCACTGAAATTCAGGGCTTGGAACTACAGCGAATTTCACTTGGGTGAGACCTGCAATCGAGTGTAGGGGCGAATCTTGTATTCGCCCTGCCCTACGCCCCCAGTGGGCGATCACTAAGGATCGCCCCTACAGAGGAGGAGGCATGCAACCGAAAACTGCTATAGGCGCAGGCTTCGCTTAACTCTTCTCCTTACTTGAATGACGAACCTTCTCTCGCTTCGTGGCTCGGCAGCCAGACACGAAAAGTGGCACCTTTGCCGACCTCGCTCTCCACTGCCACCTTCCCGCCCAGCAATTCTAAAAACCGGGAGACGATGTAGAGTCCCAATCCCACTCCTCCATAGTGACGCGTCAGCGGACTCTCTCCCTGACGAAACATGTCAAACATGACTGCCTGGACCTCAGGCACTATGCCAATCCCGGTATCGCTTACCGTAACTGCCACTCCCTCATCCTGGGAGTAAGCCGCCAGGGTGACACTGCCTTCTGCCGTGAACTTTATGGCGTTGTTCAACAGATTCTGGAGGACCACTTTCAGCTTCGCCCGATCCGTGTACACCATAGGCAAGCCAACCGCCACTTGCCACTGGAGCTGCAAATTTGGCTTCTCTTGGATGAGTTCCTGACTCTCACCGGCAATTTCCTGGAGCAATTCCAGCATTTGCACCTCTTGCGCGCTTACCGGTAGTTGCCCTGCTTCCAACCGGCTCACGTCGAGCAGAGTAATAATGAGTTCCAACTCTCGATCCGCCGCCTTACGGATGCGTTGCAAGGGCCTGAGCTGTTCAGGGGTCAAGGGACCAAATTCTTCCTCAAGCAAGAGATCAGAGTAGCCTATCACGACGTTCAAAGGGGTACGCAGTTCATGCGACATGGTGGCGAGAAAGTCCGACTTGAGACGGTTGGCCTGTTGGAGTTCTTCTAGCAAACGCGCATCCTCCAAGGCCAAGGAGGCGAGTTGTCCGATGCCTCGTAAGATGCGCACGTGTTGTGCGGCAAAGGGCTCTGGCCGCTCCCGATAGGCAGCAGTCACAATACCGATAAAGCTGGTCCCACGCCGGAGAGCGGTAGTCAGTACATGGGTAAGGCCATCCTGTTGAGCTAACACGCCTAAGGGATGAGTTTGCAGCTGAGCTACCTCTAGGGATACGACCTCTTCCTGGTCTAGTTGGGCTAAGAGCTTGCTGAGCAACACTGCCGGCACTTTTTGCGTTCGCATCACCTCCCACT
>JACQEL010000615.1 GCA_016200595.1 Deltaproteobacteria bacterium | reverse complement strand
TCCCCTTTCTACCACGACCGCTGCGCGTCGTACGGTGAGGTGCCGTCAGGGGACAAAGCTCGATAGCTAATGAGCGTCACCTCTTGAGCTGTGATCGCGGTACGTACGGCAGGGCTAGTCAACGCTGCCAATTCCACATCCCTCCTGTACGTTGGTGTCCAGTGCTGAACCTCTCGGCAAGGCAAGAAAGCCGGATGACAGTACACTTCGGTTACGCCCTCTCGCAGTCTGGGCAACAGGCCAAGCAGGTAACGCTCATTGATGTCACCGCTTTGGTGCAGACCAAACAGCGCGTCTGGGAAGAGGATCCCATGAGTACGCAGCTTTTTTTCTGCCGCTCGTGATAAAATCCTGAAAATCACCGATTCCCACCGCTTGCGCAGACCGTAACGCGCATCCAGCCTCAAGCTAGTGGCGAGGTCCTCGCGGGTCAGCCGCATCGCCCTCATGCCATATTCTTTCGCTAGTGCGAGCAGGCTGTCGAGCACGACGGGGTGCATATGAATATTGAGGTGACCATCTACATGGGCAAGCGTTAACCCGGTAGCGAGAAACTTTTCGATTTGCGCTCGGCATTCGGCTCGCACTTGCGCACGCGCCTGGCGCGAGAAAAAGTAGCGCAGTCCGGCGCGCGTCGGATCCTGAGAAAAGTTGCCAAAAGGATCAGTCACCGCCGGAAGCAAGTGCGGAGCCAGAGCCGCACGACCCTGCACCAAAGTCAGGTGCAAGCCCACACTCAAGGTTGGCGTAGCTCTGGCCAAAGCGACAGCCTCCTCCCAAGCCGGAGCCGTGACCATTAAGCTCGTGTCAGTGAGAATCCCATGGCGGTGGGCATGAAGGATGCCAGCATTGACCTGGGAAGAAAGACCGAAATCGTCACCGTTGACGATCAACTGGCGGCCGGTGTGGGGCATAAGGGTCATACGCTTTTGGCGCGGGGCAGGCTCCGACGTATCCCCAAACTGACGGCAACGAGGCCGATCAACCCCAGCGCCACCAGCCATCCTCGGGTAGCTGGCCAGTTCTGCGTCCAACCGTGTGTCCACACCCCTTCGTATATTTCCAAGACCACCACGCCCGCGAGCCAGCCGCAACACGATTCGTATTCCTTGCGCCACGCCAGTCCCCAGCCGAACGGGCGCGTCGTCCGCACAGCCGCGCTCAGGTTGCCGAGCGCAGTGAGAAAGCGCGGTACCTCTTTCTCGCGGTAGTCGTGGTAGTCAGCGCCGAAACGGCGGTGCATCCGCTTTTCCTCCATGTCAGTGATCACATGATAGAGATACGCAAACGGGAGTAAGAGCAGCGGATACGCCCAAGGATTGTTGAAGATCACCACCAGCCCGAGCATGACGAGGACATTGCCCGTATAGAGCGGATGGCGCATGAGCGTGTAAGGGCCACGGTCACGTACTCCCCACTTGCCGACGGTGGCATTACTGCCCCAGGCCCACAGGCGCAGCCATTGTCCGAGTGCGCAAATGCCGACACCGACCACGTCGGTCAGCGTATCGAGCAACTGACTACCCCACGGCGCCACCGGCCGCAACCCGATCACAGTGAGCAGGACGAACGGGATAGGCAGGGCGCGTCGATAGCGTCGTAGCCACACCCCCACCCCTTTCTGCGGCGGCAGCACGGTGCTGCCCGGAGTGGGGGGAAGAGGCACACTGCCAGTTACGATTTGAGCCTCCCGCTTTTGTTCAGCCACAGCCCTCCCCCATAGCAGACCACGGGGAGAAGGAAAAGCAGGGATAATGCCTGGATCTCCGCCTGGTCCCTTGCGTAACCAAACCGTTCCCACTGCTTCCAGATTAACAGGAACAGGGTCAGCGTCATCCAGGTACACGTAATGCCATACTCCTTTCTCACCACGCGCTTCCAGTCAAAAGAGCAGCGGGCCAGGGATTGGCGTAACCCGGTCAATTTTGGGACGAAGCGATTAACCGTCTGGCAGTAGGCCACATACTCTTGCCAAACTTCTGTCTGAGAAAATCTTCCTCGGCTAAGACAATCGCCCAATACACGCCGATAAACGCCGGCAGGACCAGCACATATCCCCATTGGCAACTGGCGAGGATGACGAGGCCACAAACAATCAACAAGTCACCCACATAGAGCGGATTGCGGGTATGAGCGAATACCCCCTCACGAATCAGTGTCTGTGCGGCAATCTGCTTCTTATGCCCTCCACGCCGGATGTTGTCGACAAATCCGAGCGCCAGGAACCGGCAGCCTTGCCCTGCCAATATGACGACGAGACCCAGGACATCCATCCACCGATCGATGCGTTCGCTGCCAAAAGGAAGCGCGGGTCGCGTAGTGAGGAGCAAGGTCAGGAACAGTAAGGGGAACAAGTAATCGCGATAGGAAAATAACCAGTTTCCGCAGGAGATCACCAGGGAATGGCGTTCCCCGGCGAGTGCGGGACGTAGGATGGCGGAGGGAGGAACACCGGCGGACGATGAATCGCCGGGCGCCTCATCAGACTGATCACGAACCATAACAGTAAGCCTCCTGAAATTTCACGGCTCTCGGTCTACCTGGTTACGGCAAACTCTCCAAACACACAGCGCGATGAGGCCAATCTTCCTCACCGAGACGCTAAACCAAGATGCATGAGGTTGGTACACTCGGGGTAGCGTGCGCTGTGCGCACGTCTTCTCTGTCCGCCGCTATTGTCGTGCGCATAGCCCACGCTACGGCATTCAGGCTCGGATACGTGAGTGTATGATTCTCTTGCCGTTCGGTTTAGGAAAGAGGCCTCAAGTGTTCCGGGTTCAGAACCTATATAGGTTCTGCGCCACTCTGTCTTCGCCCTTAGCTCAGGAAGGACGAAGGTCGGATATTGTTCAGCCGCGAGCAAAATCTTCGCGGGTCCACGAGAACGCTGACGCCCTGAGGCAGCGGAGCGCAGGAGCACCCGTTCGCCGGCGCGCGCAACCAGAACATAGGCACCAGGTACCAGGTGGGCCTCGTCCCCTGGCTGGGTGACGGCGTCAGAAACCAAAATGGCGGGATTGGCGCGCCATTCCTGCTCAAACTCGGCACGCGGGGTGAACAGCCAGTCGGTCCGACCAGTAAGAAAGGTCGGCGGCACCCAATCCGGTGGGGCCAGCAAATCGATCCGCCGCTCCAGATAATAATTCAGACCACCGCACAGTTGATACTCGTCCTCGGCATGGAAGAACACGCGTCGCGCGTCCGGCGCCGCTTCGCGAATGAGGCGGGCAAACGGTCGCCAGGAAAAGAGTGGTTCTACGCGCTCGTGGGCAATTTGGACAAAGGGCAGGAGCGCGAGGGCGGTGGTGACTCCCACGCCCAATGCCATGCGCTGATACTGCCTGACAAGCAACAGCGCGAGCCCGAGTAATCCCACGGCCAGCGTCAGGGTTGCCGGTCGCACCAACGTCTCCAAGCTATATCCACCAAGCGTCGGATCGATGGCGGTGAGAAGCCGAACCGGATCATATAACGTGACAACGAACGCCAAACCGGCTCCCACCGCCGGTAGGCTCGCGAGCGCGCCGCGACCGATCCACGAGTGCTCAGTCCTGGTCTCTGCCAGTAGTCCCCCGACGAGCAAGGCCATCGCCGGTAATGCCGGCAGGCAGTAATGCTCAAGCCGTGACACCGCTAAGGAGAAGAAACCAAGGACGACCGCGAGCCAGAGGATTGGCAGGAGATACGCTGCTTCCTTCTGGCGAACCGTGCGGGTCTTCACCCAGGTATGGATAACTGCCCCAGGCAAAAGCAGGCTCCACGGCAGACCACGCACGAAGAAACTGGCCCAGAAAAAGCCCAGGGAATCGGGGAGCGAATCTCTCGGCAGTTTTTTGTCGAAAAAAAACAAAAGGTGTTGGTTGACCACATAGTCCCACAGAAACCCTGGATTCTTCACGCCGGCCAGCACATGCCACGGCAGCACAATCCCCGCTACCAGGAGAATCCCCCAAGATGCGGACAATGCGCGCAGCCGTGCCATTACTGTACTCGGGCGGAGTTCACCAACTATTATTTCAAACAAAGCGAGAGTCGCACCCGTCAGGACCAACGGCACCAGCCCTTTATCAAGGATGCCAACCCCCAGCGTAGCCCAGAAGGCAGCCGCGGTTGCCGTGCCCGCGCCGCGGCGTA
>JACQEL010000626.1 GCA_016200595.1 Deltaproteobacteria bacterium | reverse complement strand
GACGATATCCTCGGGTTTGCCGCCCGCTGCTTGCACGACACGCACCACACCGCTCAGCGCTTGGTCAAATTGCGCAACCAGGTCATCACCGACGATTTTTCCTTCTTTATCCGTCCCGGTCTGACCGGCGACAAAGAGAAGACGGCCGCTGCCAATCGCGCCGTGGCTGAAGCCGCGGGGTGGAGCGAGATCAGGGGGATTGATTAACGTTGTTGCCATGCTCTTCCTCCTTGGGTTATGACTTGCTTGCGGTATATCCGGGACCGGAGCCGACGTCGAGCCGGGAAAGACCGGGCTGCAAATGGCAGAGAGCTCGCTCACTTCTGAGCGAGCAGACATATCGTTTTCTCCATCGTAGGCCGGGAACGGCCTGCGGCCTTATTCCGGCCTACCTTCTTGCTCTCTTCATACAAGTGCAAACCGCTGTAGCGCTCTCTATTTCTGCGGCAACCCTAGCATCTGTCTCGCATCTTGAGGCGTTGCAGGCTCGCGGCCATGGGCACGCGCGACAGTGACTGCCCAAGAGACAAAATCAGCGCTGCTCTTGGCCAGGGAACCGTCAACCAACGTCGCTCGGTCCTCGAAGCCCACTCTGACGTGTGCGCCGGTGGCGATGGCTAGGCTCGCAATGGTAAAGACACTATCCTCGATGCCGTGCGCAATCCAGATGGCGTCAGGAAACAGCTCGTGCACGCACGCGGTCATGTAGAAGTAACTCCGCGGCGTACCGGGCATGATCTGGAAGCCATCTCCGAAGCGCCCGGAGAACTCGACTAACAGATAGCGTGGAGACGGTAAGAGTCCGTCCTGCACCAGCGTCGCGACGTTGGTGAGAAACCCAGTATCGAGAACGGCCGGCTCGGGGACAATACCACGCTCGTGGCAAACCAGAAGAGTTTTACGAATATCGTCGTACGAGTTCGGAATGGCGATCGTCTGCCGCGTGCCCTGAGCAAAGGGCGTATTGAACACAATATTGCCGGTGTTGAGCGAGACCATATCCACCGGATCGGGAGTTTCCCGCAAATAACGTAAGACCTGATCGATGCTCGCGTTAGGGAGACGTGCAGTAGTGTGGTTCAGCATGAGACTGGTCTGCGCGCGAATGAGCCGGTCAGCCTCAGCATACCACTCCGGGTCGTAGCTGGTACCACCTTGAGGCGTACGCGCATGAATGTGGACGATCGCTGCGCCGGCTTCAGCACATCGCTTGGCTTCGGCTGCCACTTCAGCCGGAGTCCACGGGACAGCCGGATTTTGTTCCCGGCCGCGCCCACCGTTCAGACAGGCTTTGATGATAATCTTGTTCATATCTCTTTCTTTCTTCCCTGAGGGAACCTTCACCGTGCGTTGGGCTAGAACTGACCGTTGATAGCTAATAGCTAACGCTAGTTCAGGTGCAAATACCGCTTCGCGTTCTCACCCAGGATACGGCGCTTGGCGCGGTCAGATAAGTTTTCGCGTTCACTGATCGCGGCGACAGACCCTGGAAACATCGCGTCCCAATGCGGGTAGTCAGAGGCGTAGACGATCTTGTCATCGCCAATGACCTCGACCACGTGGGCAATCTCTTCTTCGTCTGGGTCGCACGAGATGAAGCAATTGCCATCTGTCAGATACTCGCTCGGTTTCTTTTTGATGTGAGGCATTTCTTTGGTGCGCTTCTCATAGTGCTCATCGAGACGTGCCAGCCAATACGGCGCCCAACCGCACGCCGCCTCGAGAAAGGCAACCCGGAGTTTGGGGAACTTCTCGAGAACACCGCCACAGACCACCGTGGACATTGCCAGCATAGTGTCAAAGGCAAAACCGCAGGCATGCGCCAGGACATAGTTATTCACGAAACGATCGACGCCGGCGCCACCACCACCAAAGTGGAAACCAATAGACACATCGAGGTCCTGTGCCAACTCGTACAGAGGATAATAACTCGGATGATCGGGGTTTTTTCCCATACAGTTGGTCTGGATCTGTAACGTGACCATCCCTAACTCTTTCACCGTGCGTTTCGCTTCCTTGAGCGTGGCCTCCAGGTCCTGCAAAGGCAAAGTAGCCACACCCTTGAGCCGCTTGGGATCGGCTTTGCAATAGTCAGCGAGCCAGTTGTTATACGATCGACACAGCGAGGCGGCAAATCCCTGATCTTCAATCCAGCAGAACCCCAAAGCCGTGGTGCCGTATAACACCGCGATATCAATGCCGTCCATATCCATGTCCTTCAGTCGGGCATGCGGATCGTGGCCTCCGTCTCGACGACAAGCGGCTCTCACGATCCCCTCGGGACTCCACGCCCCTCTCCCTTCCGGGGTGGGCGAGAGGCGGCCTTCGATGAGATAGCGTTCGGTCCCACGGTTATCAAACACCATGCGCGGTCGGCGTTCGCGGTAGGCAGGCTCAATGTAGTGTTCCCACATAGAGTCCTGTTCAAAGACGTGGCCATCAACATCAATCACAGTATATGCACCCATGGTTTGGTCCTCCTTTTTTTCAGGCTGAGCGGAGAGGCTTGCGAAGGCTGCGGTTTCCTCTGTCGTCCAAGTCTGGCATTCTTGCAGTGAGGCTGTCAACTCTGCGGGAAAAAGGAGCTGTCTCAAGCTCGACCCGCCAGAGAGGGACGCGATGAAAGAAGGAAAACCGACAAAGGCACAACTCCTCGTCGAGCTCGCGACGCTACGTCAGCACGTGGCCACCTTAGAGACTGAGGTTGCTGAACGTCAACAGAGAGAGGTTGAGTTACGGGAAAGCCAAGATCGTTACCGCGCCCTCAGTGAGAACGCCACTGATATAATCGCGACCTTCACTCTGGATCAGATCATTACCAATGTGAACCGCGGGGCGGAGGTGCTCTTAGGTTGGTCACGGGAAGAACTGATCGGCCAGCATGTCGGTAAGGTTGCCACCCCGGCTTCGATTGCCCTGGCCGAGGACCGCGCGCGGCGTTCTCTCGCCCGAGAAAGGCTCTCGTCAACGTTTGAAGTCGAGTTGATCCGCAAGGATGGTAGCCTCGTCCCAGTAGAAGCCTGGACCCGCGTAATCCGCGATCCACAGGGAAAATTCAGCGGATTTCATGGGATCTATCGTGATATTACTGAGCGCAAACGGGCGGAAGGACAGCTGCGCCGCTATGTCGAACGTCTCAGCATGCTGCACCAGATCGATCAAGCCGTCCTAACTGGACAGTCGCCGGAAGCTATTGCTCAAGGGGCTCTCTCCCGCCTGCGACAACTCCTTCCTTGTCGGCGGGCCAGTGTCGTCCTGTTCTCAAACGATACCCAGACTGCCACGCTGCTCGCCGTAGAGACCGATAGTGAAACTCACGTGCGAGCGGGCATGCCGCTGGCTCCTGAAGATATCGCGAACCTCAAAGCCTTACCGCGAGGGGTCATACGGGGAATAGGAAACCTGGACACATTTCTCTCGCTCCGTCTTGAGCCGTCTCCGACGCTGCGTAAATTACAGGCCGAAGGCATACAGGCCGTCCTCACCGCACCTCTTTATGCCCAGGATACCCTTATGGGTGCCCTAAACTTGTCGGCAGATCATACGGAAGCTTTTGGGAAAGAGGACTTAGAGGTGGCACGGGAGGTCGCGGGCTCCTTAGCTGTGGCTTTTCAACAAGTCCGCTATCAGCGGTTATTAGAACGCTACCGTACGATCTTTGTCTTGAGCCCGGATTACATTTACTTGACAGACCCCGCCGGCAAAATTCTCGACGCCAACCCTGCCCTGCTGGACCGTACGGGCCTCTCCCTGGCGCACATCCAGCAGATGCATTTTATGGAATTTTTTGCCGGCAGCGCGCCGGAGGAATTATTACAACATTTCACCAACCTTCGCGAAGGACAGGCCGTCCGGGGCTTAGAGGTCAGTGCCAAGAATATGAGAGGGGAGACTTTTACGTATGAAGTCAATGCCGTTCCGCTCAAGGAAAATAGCGAGGTAACCGCAATCTTAAGTCTGGCCCACGACATTAGCGCGCGAAAAAGAGCGGAAGAGCGACTCAAAGAAGAGGCCGAGATTGCTGCGGCCTTAGCGCGGGTCGGACAGGAGATGATTACCTCGTTAAACACCCCGGAGATTCTGGAACGACTGTGCCGATTGACGACCGAGATCTTGGGGTGTGATTGTAGTCACACAGTGTTATGGCAACCAGAGGACAACACCTATGTCACGGCTGCTGGCTATGGCGACACCTCGGAGCAGTGGGAAGCCCTGCGGATTCTCAAAGTGCCCTCGGAGATGGTGGCGGATCTGGAAACTCAACTCACCCAGGGAGGGATGATGGAGATAGAGGTCACGACCTCTCAGCAGTCGGCGTTTGCGTCCTTGCTCCGGCAGTTTGGCATCACGGCCGAACTGTATGTGG
>JACQEL010000625.1 GCA_016200595.1 Deltaproteobacteria bacterium | reverse complement strand
TCGCTCTGCTCAGGATGACATGCTCTAGGAGGTTCCTCCGGAGAACACTGCGATGTGATCTATCACTGTCAGGCATATCGAATCCAGATTTTTACATTTTTCAAGACACCAAAGACATTCGAGGTCAGAATGGCTTCCCTATTTTCTTGAGCACAAGAAAGCTTGCCGCGTAACAAAGCCATCAACATAGGCCTTACCTTTGTTCAGGCGTAAATAGTACAATGGCTTCCTTTCTGCAATCGTT
Source organism: Deltaproteobacteria bacterium (assembly GCA_016200595.1). Lineage (GTDB taxonomy): Bacteria > Desulfobacterota > Binatia > Bin18 > Bin18 > JACQEL01. The sequence continues at coordinate 4,582 of JACQEL010000625.1, read as the reverse complement.
TGAGTCATGAACTCGCTTACTCAAATCCAACGTCGCATTATCTGCTGCTCCCTTTGTCCTCGCCTGGTTGCCCATCGCGAGCAGGTGGCACGCGAGAAGGTCAAGCGGTATCGCGACTGGGATTATTGGGGCAGGCCAGTGCCCAGCTTTGGCGATCCGCAAGCCCAGTTGCTGATTATTGGCCTCGCACCAGCGGCACACGGTGGGAACCGCACCGGCCGGGTCTTCACCGGCGACCGCAGCGGTGACTGGCTTTACGAGGCGCTGTACACCGCGGGCTTTGCCAACCAGCCAACCTCGGTCCATAAAGAGGATGGCTTGCAACTGCGCGGTTGCTACATCACTGCGGCAGTGCACTGCGCTCCGCCCGACAACAAGCCCTTGCCTGAAGAGTTCAACGCCTGTCGCCCGTATTTACTGCAAGAACTCACCCTGCTCGCCCAGGTCCGTGTGGTGATCGCTTTAGCGCAAATTGCCTTTGCTGCTTATCTGACCGCTCGACGCCAATTGGGGTTGCCGGTTCCCTCACCCGTTCCCCGTTTCGGGCACGGCCAGCTTTTCTCCCTAAATGGGATCTTTCTCCTTGGCTCCTACCACCCGAGCCAGCAGAACACCTTTACTGGTAGGCTCACGCGCGAAATGTTCCAGGCAATCTTCCGTGACGCTCGTAAACTCGTGGAAAAAGTCAGTTAGGGCTTGATGGACGGCCTGGTACGTGTTGTGGTATGGCGGAAAAGACGATAAAGAAGGAGAACCGCGAAACTTAGCCATCCCCTTGATACTGAAGAACCACTAGTGCGGGACAGCTCAGGACACGAGAGCGGAGACGAGGTGCAAGAGCGCCTATGGCAGTAGTTATTTCTCGCAAATACGAAGTACTTGGCCAACTCGGTCAGGGAGGCATGGGCGTGGTGTACAAAGTACGCCATACCGCCCTGGATACTATCTTAGCGCTCAAGGTATTGCCCCGGGACCTGACGGAAAACCCGGAAATGATCACGCGCTTCTACCGTGAAGCCCGCGTGATGGCCCGGCTCAGTCACCCCAACATCGTCCGAGTGCTGGATATCGATCGCGATGAGTCTCTCGACTTCCACTATTTCGTCATGGAGTACCTGCAGGGAAAGACACTTTCGCAGTATCTGCGCGAGAAAGGGCCTCTGCCGCTCTCTGAAGTACTGGTGATATCGGGTCAGGTCGCTTCGGCCTTGGCGTATGCCCATAACCACAAGCCGTCGGTGATCCACCGGGATATCAAACCGGCCAACATCATGATCGAGGACGGCACGGGACGCGTCGTGGTGATGGATTTTGGTATTGCCAAAGAATTAGGCGATAACGAAATGACTCGAGCCGGGGTCATGGTGGGAACCCTCAAGTATTGCTCTCCAGAGCAAATCCGCCACGAAGCGCTCGACGGCAGTGCCGATGTCTATTCCCTCGGTATGGTTACCTACGAGGCCTACACGGGGACCCAGTTCTTTGCCGGTCTCGATGAGTCGGGCGTAATCGGCAAAGTACTGTACGAGCCCCAGGAGAATGAGCCGCAATTTACCCGGCCGGCCCCCACGGCCTTTGTCACGCTGGTCAGCAAAGCGATCGCGAAATCGCGCGAGCGACGCTATAAGCGCGCAGAGGAATTTCTCCAGGATGTGGAAGCCTGCCGGGCCACTGTCTCAGATAATGGCCCGCTGGTCGTCCCGGTGACTGGCCGGGATGATACCCAAATTCGCAACGAGCCGAGTGAGATCGAGGATCTCGAAGCACGCATTAAGCAACTAGAGGAAGAGAAGCAAAAGCGTCTGGTGACGACCTTGCGCGAGCAAGTGCAGGAAGCGCGGGAGAAAGCGGCCGCTGAGGGCGCCGGCCAGTGGGCAGCTGCGGCATTTCAGCAAGCGCTGGCTCTCGAAGAGCGTGGCGGTGAACAGCTTCGTTCGGGGGACTATGTATTAGCCCGCGAGACCTATCAGGAAGCAATCCCCGCCTTTGCCCGCGTGGGTGAAGAAGCGGTCACTGTAGCCCTCTTGCGCACCGCCGAAGAAGCACGCCAAGAGATGGATGCGGCCAAGACGGAAGCTGAGCGCTATGGCGCTCGGGACAAGGCCCGGACGTTCTATGGGCGTGCGTTGGCCTTGCAGACACAGGCCGACGAGTTGTGGGACCACAAAACCTATCAGCAAGCTGGGCAACTGTATGGTGAAGCCAGGAAAGTGTTTGCCGATGCCTGCGACCTAGCTTATCAACAAACCCTCAAAGAAGAAGCCGAAGAGGTCAGACACCAAGCCTTTACCACCAGACAGGCCGCCGTTATTGCGGGAGCGACAACGCTGGCCGCTACCCTGTTCCGGGAGGCGGAGGAGAATGACCGGCGGGCTGGCACGGCCATGGATAGGGCGGAATTCACCCAAGCGCGCGAACTGTATGGGCTGGTCCGCCAGCAATATGAGCGGGCGGCGCGCGAGGCGGAACACGTACGAGAGCAAGCCGCCAGTGAGCCGACCATTGTTGGCGGCCGACCTCTAGAACGGACGCCGCAGGAAACGTTTACGCTGCAACCCGACACGGGCGACTTAACTCGCTGGGAACAACCACCAGCGATCCCTGCGGCTGAACCGACTCGCTGGGAAAAGCCGCCAGTAGGCCCTCTTTCTGATAATACGCGAGCTTCACTAGAGGGAGGACCAACTATACAGGCTCCGGCGTCAGCTCCGCATACTGAGGCCGATGAGGACCGCTGGGAAATCGGCGAAAAGTCTCATGTGCCTCCGGCCGTCGATCTGCGCCCCCCTACTGCCGAGAACCCAAGCCGGATGAAGCCCGCTCTTATCGGTATCGTCGTCGTGGGGGTGCTGGCGATCCTGGCTTGGTTCGCTGGACCCTTGCTCCGGCGTCCTTCTACACCTTTGACCTTGGTCCGCACTGAACCGCAAGCAGAAACCGTGCAGATGGTTGAGGGAAAAGCCCTCGCTTTTACTGCCGAAGCTAACGGCGAGGGGCCGTTGCGTTATGAGTGGACCTTGGAAGGTCGTCCGGTCTCTCAAGAAAAAGAGTGGTCGTATAAGCCAGCTACTGGAGAAAGTAGTGACACGCCGAAAGCGATCAAACTGCGCATCTCTGATCAGGCTGGACAGCAGATCGAGAAACACTGGCAGGTGGCTGTTGCTCATGCCAACCGTCCACCACAAATCGTGACGATGGCTCCATCCGGTGAAACTCTTGAACTGGCGGCTGGCGCTGCTCAGGAGTTCCAGGTTGAGGCGACGGATCCGGATAATGACCCGCTGACCTATGAGTGGACTGTTGACGGAGTGGCCGCTGGCACCCAGCCGACGTTGACGTGGAAAGCTCCAGGAGAGGGGCGCCATCAAATACGGGCGACCGTGCGTGACCGTGACCTCACCGTCACCCGGGAATGGCAAGTCGCGGCACTCAAGCCGCTGCCGGAGAAGCCCGCAGCGCCGAAGAATTCCCCACCCCATATTGCCCAACGGGCTCCTGAGGAAGGCAGCCTGACGGTGCAGAAGGGCGTGACTCAGGACTTTTCTGTTACCGCGAGTGATCCGGAAAATGATGAGCTGACCTATACCTGGTCGCTAGACGGGAAAAAAGTGGGGAAGGACCCGCACTTTACCTTTACCGCGGCGGATGCCGGCAAGCATCACGTCGACCTCGAAGTCGCCGACCGCGGTGGATTAAAAGATCGGGTACGCTGGGAGGTTGACGTGCCGGCTCCGCCAGCTGCGCCACGCTTGATTATGTTCACCCCACACCAAGCCGAGTTGTCCTTACTCCCGCATCAGTCGCGCTTCTTTGGCGTTGATATCGAGGTCCCAGGCTTGGTCGAACCGGAGCTGAGCTATCAATGGAAAATTGATGGCCGACCAGCCTCGGGGCAGGAAGTCATTGAGTTTAAGAACAAACCAGTAGGTACGCATAAGATTGAGGTGACCGTGACCGCGGCTTCATCCGGGTTAAATGTGACCCACCAGTGGACAGTCACAGTACGGAAGGAAGAGGGTGAAGACTTAAATCCCCCGACTCTAGCGCCGGTCTTACAAGTCTTTGACTTGGATAATTCGACGAGCAAAGATAAGAAGACGATTACTATCAGCGGCAAGGTGCGCAACTTGGATGACAAGAGCGCAGAAAATGTGTTGGTGACGATCTCTGCCGTTGGAGCGGACGGGCAGCCAGTCGTGCGGCGTGTCGTCCTTCCCACTCCGCAACCTCTTCCTGGCGGCGAAATTGCCACCTTTCAGTTCGCCATCGCCAACCGCGAGACTATCTCGGATTTTCGCGTCGAGGTGGTAAGTAAGTGAGCAGACAGGGCGGCTTTGGTTGGCTGCTCCCGTGAAAACCACTCTCGCGCTTTCGTTTATGACTTGGGCGAGAGTTAGACTCGTCCACACGCATCCGCGAACCGCACGATGTCATCTTCCACCAGATACGAGCCGGTTTGCACTTCGATGATCTCGAGCAGTTCCGTGCCGGGATTGGCCAGGCGATGTTTAGTGCCCAGCGGGATATACGTCGATTGATTCGTCGCCAAGAGAAATTCTTGCTCTCCATTGGTGATACTGGC
>JACQEL010000606.1 GCA_016200595.1 Deltaproteobacteria bacterium | reverse complement strand
GAGAGGATTGGGGAGAAGTCGGCACTAACGTGACTGTTCCAGGGTGAAGCTAGCTGCCTCTCTAGATAGTCGTGTCCTGGATTTTCTGACATGGCTTACCATTCCTCTTTGTTTCGCCGTCTACAGTCGCAGTCTCGATGCCTCATGCTCATAATTTCAGTACCACTTCGAGATAGGCAAAATCGGCCTGGTCGTTAGCGAAAATCTTACGCACTATGTCGTTCCCAAACAGGTGGGCGTAATAAATGGTGAATTCGAGGGAAGGAGTCCAGGCATAGGTCAGTTGACTCTCAACCACCTGAAAGAGATCGTGCTTGCCAAACGCCGGCCGGCCTGAGAAGCCAAAGCCGACGTTGCGATCACTCAGCGTTGCCCCCGCGCCCTGGTACCACAGGTCCCGCGACTCGGGCAAGCGAATATTGTGGAAGTCGGTACGCCACACCAGCCCGGTGATTGGACGGAGGATGAGCTGGACAAAGGCATCCTCATTGTTCATCAGATTGTAGAAAGTCGACCACGAGTAGATGCGCCCCGTGGGCAAAATCTGGAAGAATGTCCCATGATCATCATCAGTAGGGTTGTCATCGCCAGAACTGCGGCCATAGCCAATGCGTACCCACGGTTTCCACGGCAGGGAAACCGGTTGCCAGCCTGCCTCCAGATCAAACCGCCAGGCAAAATGGTCAAGGAGTCCCCATCCTCCTTGCTGGACGGCTCCCCAGGCTAAGAAGTCGATAGGACCGGCGCTGGTGGGAAGAACGTGAATCCAGTGTCCGCCTTCGGTGTGGATAAAGATATCCTGGTGGTCTGCCGCACGAACCGCCGCCGGCCGATTGTCGGTTTTCAGCAACCCGCGGCCGTCCCCGTAATAAATATAGAAAAGGCGCGCGTCGCTATTCGGTGCAAACTCGGGCCGGGTGAGATTGACCGCCGCATAGAGCAGATCAATCTCATTGATTTCCTTCATCCCGGCCAGATCAAATCCGCCTTGGGTGGGGTGGGAGACCATAAGGGTGAAGTTCCACGGTCCCTGGGTGAAGCTTCCCTGCGCGCCATCATAAGAACGACCGACGTGAGAGAAGTTAAAGGGACCAATGAGTCGCTGTGAGATCCGCGCGCCCTTGAGCCAGTCCAACGTCGGATCCTTGGTGAGTACTTCGAGGCCTTCAGAAAACTCGAAGCGTCCGCCCTTAAGCGTAAGCCCGGCGACCCCCAGGTGTTTGAGGGTTAAGAATCCCTGCCGCAGGAAGATATTGGTATCGTTCTCCCGACGGTTATGGGCAAAGTACACTGCGCCCAACCCCAGTGTGCCTTGTGGGGCTGGAGCTATGGCCTCGTCTGGGAGGTTCATCAGGCCCACCTGCTGCGCTTCGAGCAGCAGATCAAAATATTCGTCCGTCCATTTCACCGCCCCGCGCAGGACCGAAGCAAAAAATTGATAGTCATGGGTTTGCGATCCGGTCGGCTCAAACCAGTTCCAGAACTCTCCACGCAGGCGCAAGCTGCCACTGATTGAGAGCTTCGGAGAAATCTGCGTGAGTACGATATCACTCCGACCGGTAGCCGGTATACTTACGGCTACGAAGCTAGCGAGGGTAAACAGCAGCCGTGCGATCGGCCTCCTCATCATCATCCCCTTTCTCGTCTTCCAGCGGTGGTCTGCCAGACTCAAGGAACCGCAGCAGCTGGTCGCGTGCCGGGTAGTACGCCGGATGCTCCAACACCATTGCCCGTGTGCGTGGACGTGGCAAGGGCACCTGCAGAATGCCGCCGATAGTCGCCCCGGGACCAGGCGTCATCATGACAATGCGGTCGGCTAGCAATAAGGCTTCATCCACATCATGGGTGACCATGACCACGGTCTTGTGAGTTCGCTCACACAAGCTCAGCAGCTCTTCTTGCAGTTCAAACCGCGTTAAGGCGTCGAGCAGACTAAAAGGTTCATCGAGGAGGAGCACTTGGGGTTCCACCGCAAAGGCGCGGGCAATGGCGACGCGTTGCCGCATCCCGGCCGAGATTTCCTCCGGCCGGCGATCGCCAATAGCTGCTAAGCCAACCTGCGTCAGGTAACTGTTCGCGAGTTGCCAGCGCTCGTCGCTGTTCCGAGTACCAGAGCGCGAGGCAACGGCAAGGAGAACGTTGTCGCGAACGGTGAGCCAGGGGAGCAGTGCCGCTGTTTGGAAGACCACGCCCCGGTCTCGGCCTGGCCCGGTCACCTCTTTCCCACAGACCGCCATCGCGCCAGACGTGGGAATGTTTAACCCCATCAGCATCGATAGGACAGTGGACTTGCCACACCCAGAGTGACCAATGATGCAGATAAATTCGCCCTCCCGCACTTTGAGGGTGAAGTCTTTGACAATGACCGCGGAACCAGACGGAGTCGGGTACTCCTTGCGGAGCTGCCAGAGCTCGATCATCCAGGGCTTCATAGGGGTCGAGGGGTAGGGGTTAAGGCGTGGGGAGACCTGGGACCTGTCGGTTGCTGATCCTTTCCCCAGGTCCCTGCTGCTTGATCGCGCAGTCCTTCGAGGAAGGTGACGATGTCGCGGCGCACGCGTTGGTATTCGGGCACGAGGCTGAGCCGCGTCCGCGTTCGTGGGCGCGCGAGAGGTACGGGAATCGGCTGCCCCACGGTGGCGCGGGGCCCACGCGTTAAAGGGTAGACGCAGTCCGCGAGCAGGATCGCCTCGTCAAGGTCGTTCGTCACCATGATAACCGTCGTTTTCGCTTCTTCCCAGATCCGCGCCAGCTCGTCTTGGAGTGTGGCCCGGGTGAGCGCATCGAGGGCGCTCAGCGGCTCATCGAGTAACAATAAGCGTGGTTCCATCGCCAAGGCTCGCGCCAGCGCCACTCGTTGCCGCATCCCGCCGGAGAGTTCGCGGGGACGCTTGTCGATGGCGGCAGTCAGTTTGACCAAATCAATGAAATACTGGGCATGGGCCTTTGCCGACCGTCGGTTGAGTTGCGGGAGCGCCGCCTGGACGGCGAGGGTGACATTCTCAAGAACGGTCAGCCACGGTAAAAGCGAGTAATTCTGAAATACCACGGCACGCTCAGGACCAGGCGGACCCAGCGGCTGGCCAGCAAAGAGAATCTCTCCGTGATCTGGTTTGCTCAGACCGGCAATCAGCGAGATTAAGGTTGTTTTGCCGGCACCCGAGCAGCCGACCACAGTGGCGAACTGTCCTTCGGGAATACACAGGTTGAGTTGGGTCAGCACCGGGTCCGGCTGTCCGACAAAGCTTTTTTCGAGGTTGCGGACCTCAAGCAGTGGCACGTGGGAGTCTAAAGCCTGAGACGGAGCGGACCCAGACTTCGCCCCTCTAACAGCCGCGCTTGGGTCACCTGATACGGATTGCAAATGAGCTTTAGCCATTAATCTAGATCCGTTCGTGCTTCGACAAGCTCAGCACGAACGGGGGGCTTATCCATGCACGGAATTTCCCGCTCGCCCTGAGCCTGTCGAAGGGTGAGCGCATATGGATAACCAGCAAAGGAGAAACCGTCTGACATGGCGTCATGTGCGTTGAAAACGGACCTCAGCCAGTGCCATGAGACGGTCCAACAGGT
>JACQEL010000605.1 GCA_016200595.1 Deltaproteobacteria bacterium | reverse complement strand
CGGGAAATTTTTCGGTCTCGTGCCCAAGACTGGGGCTTTGCCCTTTGGAGTGCGGGAGCCACGCTCCCGCTTTGGCTGGGCCGTGCCACAGGCCACACGGCCCGGGGCTCACCCTCAGCGCCCGGGAGCCAAAGCGCCGTCAAGGCCGGCGCACTCCATATCAGTGTGCCTCCAACGCACAGCGCAGCAAATTTATTCCGGACAGTATTGGGACCAGCCGCCCGTGACACCCGGACAGGAAGCGCAATTAGCAAATCCCTATCTTGGTGCGTCACGCATATCGGTAGCATTATCCGACTGTTCCGTACCAATGCACAAATGTTCACTCGTTTGTTACGCCTTTTATTTGCCAGAATTCATCTGTTGCAAGCAAGGAGGGGAGCCGCAGTGAAACGTCTAACTGTAAGCGGAGCAGCATTATTGACTCTTTTTCTGTGGAGTTCTGCTGGGCACTCACAGCTGATCGACAGAACACAACAACCAAATGTAGCAAACGAGGGCATCGCAAAAACCCTGAGTGAAGAGAACGGTGCTGGTCGGGGGGATATACTGACGCCTAATTCTTCGCTGTTTATCATTAATCGGGATACGTTCCGGGCCATTCGTCGTGGTCGTCAGCTTTTCCAACGCAAGTTTACGCAGGCCGAAGGGCAGGGTCCCCGGCTTGATGACGGCACTGGGGACCTCAGCGCGAATTTAGATCGCGGCGCTGGGCTGACAGATAGTTGTGCGGGGTGTCACGGTCGACCGCGCGGCTCCGCGGGCTTTGGTGGTGATGTCGCCACACGACCAGATAGCCGCGACGCGCCGCATCTGTTTGGCTTAGGCTTAAAAGAAATACTTGCCGATGAAATTACCACTGACTTGCGGGCGATTCGAGCACGTGCGATTTCTCAAGCCAGTTCTTGGTGTCACACCGTCACCCTGCCCCTGATGAGCAAAGGGATACAGTATGGGGCGATTACCGCGCATCGTGACGGAAGCCTTGATACCTCGCAGGTCCAAGGCGTCAATCCTGATCTCCGCGTGCGTCCTTTCTTCGCCCACGGTGGGAAAATTTCGATTCGGGAATTCATTGTCGGCGCATTCCAAGCTGAGATGGGACTACAGGCGGTCGATCCAGACCTTGCGATTGCACATGCCGGGGGGCGAATTACGACCCCCGCAGGCATGGTCCTCGACGGCTCACTCGACCAACTCGAAGCTCCACCAACTGACGATTCAGCGGCTGATCTGGACGGCGATGGCGTGACGAATGAAGTCCCCGCTGCTCTGGTAGATTATTTAGAGTTTTATCTACTGAATTATTTTAAGCCGGCAACCTATGAGCAGAGCCATCACACGGACCGTGGTCGCCGTATGTTTCGCGAGATGAAATGCACGACGTGCCACATCTCGGACTTAGAGATCCTGCATGACCGACGCGTCGCCGATGTGCAGACGGTCTTTGATCCCGTCAACGGCGTCTTCAACGGACTTTTTGCCACGGCCACCCCTCTACACGACACAATGAACGACAGCAGCGGATTCCCAGCCTTGCAGCCACCGCGCCTGGAGAGTTTTCTCGTCAAGAATGTCTTCACCGATTTTAAGCGGCACAACCTGGGTCCCAACTTCTACGAACGCAACTATGATGGCACCGTGCGGACTGACTTCCTGACGACACCTCTCTGGGGAGTCGGGAGTACGGCTCCTTATGGTCACGATGGCCGCAGCATTAATCTCACGGAGGTGATTCTCCGCCACGGTGGTGAAGCGCAGGAGTCTGCCCAAGCGTTTGCCAATCTCTCGGACAGCAAGCAGCGCGATCTGCTCGATTTTCTCAATTCGCTGGTGTTGTTTCCACCGGACGATACGGCCTCGAATTTGAATCCCGCGAATCCGAATACTCCAGGCTTTCCGCAGTTCGGTCATGGCAGCATCAAGTTGAGTGTACTTTTCCGCGATCCGACTGATCCTGAATAGGCTGAGGGCAGGGTGAGCTCGGCGGCGAGTATCATCACTGCCTAGCCACCCTGGCCGGTGTAGGTTGGCCGGGAGACTCAGCCTCGGCCCGCTGGGCGACCAGATGAGCGATCCGGCCGTGCGGAGCAAGCACGGTGGTGACTAAACCCAGCACCGCCGCGAGAAAAGCAAGAAAAAAAACGCCTTGCATCGCTCCGGCAAGAGCATTTCTCAAGGTTCCTTCCCACACGACGTGGGCAGCTGCACGGGCCACAGGGTGGAGTAGGGTGTCTACCGAGATAGCCGCCGGGTCCAAACCTGCCGCGGCCAGACGCGCGGTCAGGCGCAAGCTGAGGGCCACACCCATCACGCTGACCCCCAAGGCGCCGCCCATGCTCCGACTAAATTGAATGGCGGAGGTAGCCACCCCCATATCGCGCGGCCGCACTGTACTCTGGACGGTGATCAGGAAGGCTGGAACAGACAATCCCATGCCTAGTCCCATCAATGACAGATTGACCATCAGGCCGAGCTGGCTGGCATTGGCATCGATCCGCACCAACAGCGCCGCTCCCAGGGTCAGCAGACTCATTCCGGTGAGGGCCAACGTGCGGTAGCTCAAGCGAAGCAGTAGCCGGCTGCCAATGATACTGGCAAGAGTCCAGCCCAACATCATTGGCGTCAGGGTCGCTCCGGCGGCCGTAGCACTGGTCCCGAGAACCGCCTGCGCAAACAACGGCACAAAGGAGAGGCTGCCAAACATGGCCCAACCGGCCAAGATTCCGTGACTACAAGCAGCGGCAAAAATCCGGTCATGAAAAAGGGGTAGGGGTAAGATGGGGTCGCTCACCTGTCGTTCCAACCGCACCAATCCAACCAGCAGTAAAATAGCCAGCGCCAACAGCATCCAGCCCAAGGTGGTACCGAGTTCAAACAAGCCCATGAGTAAAGTGACCACCCCGACGGTGAGCAAGACCGCGCCAGCGTAATCGACTTTTGGGGCAATAGCATGGGAGGCGCGGGCCTTATCTTGCCAGGCCAGCCAGACGAGCGCCGACGCCAACAGTCCTGGTAGGACATTGATGTAAAACACCCACCGCCAGGAGATCTGATCGACGAGAAAACCACCTAACAACGGCCCGATGATAGCCGACACGCCCCAGACGCCGGAGAAGAGGCCCTGCATTCTGGCCCGCTGTTCCAGAGTGAACATGTCGCCGATAAGGATGAAAGCCAGGGGTATCAAGCCGCCCGCTCCCAACCCTTGCACGACCCGAAAGACGATCAGTTGGGGCATACTCTGCGCCTTGCCGCACAGTAAAGAACCTACGAGAAAGAAGGTCATAGCGGTGATGTACACCGGCCGGCGGCCATAAATATCTGAGAGTTTGCCAAAAATGGGCACTGTCGTAGTCGAAGCCAGCATGTAGGCCGAGAAGACCCAACTGTAAATCGCCAGGCCGCCCAAGTGGCCGACAATGGTGGGCATCGCCGTGGATACCACAGTGCCTTCCATCGAAGCCATGAGTAGACTCAACATGATACCCACGGTCACAAGAATAGTGCGCTGACGTGACATGAAGATCCTTAAAACCCAATAGCCAGGCCGGGATAAAAGATATCCGTCCCGCCATGCAGGGTGCCGTTTTTCTCATCGACGAGAATGCCTAGTGGTATGGCGTAATTCAAGGAGCCAAGGAACTCTAGGGTAAAGGCCATCGCCACCGCGGCGGCCACGGCGTTCCCGCCACGCTTGAGCACATCGATCCCGACCTCAGCCGCGAGGGGATGATTGGCTGCAACCATGCCCTGCTCGCCGATCGCTTCTTCTTTGCCGAGCACCCAGGTCCCACGTGACATAGCAGTTCTCCTTTTTTGCACTGAAATCTGACAGATCCGCTGAGTTGGGGCAAGAGCAATCCGAGAGACAAGCCCCAGCGGTTGCAGAACTTGTTGACTGGTAGCTATACTCGGCGAGCCGTGAGACATTATCCCCAGCAGTGAGGAGAACGAGCTATGACAACTCCAGTCGAATCCCAGACGCCATCCTATCGCTTCGACGACCGCACGATTCAGTGGCGTGAGTTGGGTGACTTCAAACACTTCGTGGTCTCCATATTCTCTGTCGATGAAGCAAAGAACATCGCCGATTTCATCGTCAAATTCGAACCGAACCAGCAGATCTTTCTGCACCGCCATCTCGCCCTGACCAACACCTTCGTGGTCGATGGTGAGCATATTATCTATGAAACCAACGGCAAGGTCAGAGAGGTTCGCCCAGTCGGCAGATATACCTCCAGTCCAGCGGGAGACGCGCATCGTGAAGGCGGCGGCGCCCACGGGTGTGTTTTGCAGTACAGTGTGCGAGGCGAGACCGACGCCTTGTTCGATGTCCTGGACGATGATTTGCAAGTCCTGGCGACGTTACGCACGTCGGATTTTAAAGCGGCCTTCGACGCACAAAAGCAAGCCTAAGACCGCCAGGATAAGGCCATTACGCACCATGCATAAATACGCCATCGCCGGTTTGGGGGTTACTCCTCAAGGGGTCATTCCAGGAACCAGTGCGGAGAAACTCGCTTGGGACGCGATTGAACTCGCCTTGGGCGATGCTGGTCTTGAGCGCAGTAAGGTCAACGGCTACATCTACCAGCCCGGATTCGGTGAGCGCACATCTGGCATGGCCGCCAGCCGGGCTAGCCTTGGGACGAACTCGACGCTGCAAGTCGACTCCAGCGGCGCATCCGGGATTCTCGCGATTATTACCGCAATCGGCATGATCGAGGCGGGAACAGCGGAGTACGTGATGTGTGTTCATGCCACGAACGCCCGCTCACAAACCCTCACAATTGGTGCTGGCGGTCAGGATCAGAACTCCATCTTCGGCCTCTTCTCTCCGGGCGCCCAGGCGGCGCTGATGGCCCAAGGCTACTTGCACAAGTACGGTAAGTCCTCCGCGGATCTAGCTGAAATCGCGGTTGCCCTCCTGACCACTGCCGAACGGGCGCGTGACCTGAAGACCACCCCAGTCGAGCTGCTGGGCTTTGGCACCTGCCATGAGGTCGGCCAAGGCTACGCGCGTGGGTCCAACACCATGCTGGGGCCGGCGGATCTCGACGTCGAGCCGGCGCGAGGCAGAGCCTGTGGGACAGCAGGTCTAGGTATTAATGACATCGACGTGTTTCAATTCTACGATGCGTTCACCATCATTGCTGCACTGCAGCTTGAAGCGTATGGGCTGTGCGCCCGTGGGGAGGCGGCGGACTGGGTCCGCGCCGGGAACTTTCGCTGGGACTCCAAGCGTCCCTGCAACACGTCGGGCACGCTTCATTCCTGGGCCTATGTCCAAGGTTTCACGCACCTTGCCGAGGGCATCCGTCAGCTCCGTGGCGAGGGCGGCCCGACACAAGTGCCTGGCGCTCGAACCGCGCTGGTCACCAATGTCGGGATCACAGGTGCGGGGCTAGCTCAGTCGGCAGTGATCCTGGGCGTGGCGTAAAGCTTTGTTGGAGCAAACAATGAGCGACAAAGAAACCCAAGCCTCGCCCTCACCGCCCAGGCGTGTGGTTCCAGTGGAAGACCAGCCCTTCTGGGATGCCCTCGATGCGGGCAACTTCGTGCTGGCCCGATGTACATGCGGCGCATATTACGCTCGCGCGCAGGCGTGTCTCCGGTGCGGCGCTGATGCGCAGGCATTGACGTGGGTGCCTGCTTCAGGCCGAGGGACGGTGCGCACCTTTATTGTCTTTGACAAGCCGTATCACCCGTATTTCAAGGAACGAACCCCTTACGTCGTCGCAGTCGTCGCTTTGGAAGAAGGTCCGGAGATCACGACAAACATCGTCGATACCGACGTCACGAACGTCGCGATCGGCATGCCGGTGCGCATCGTGATCAGCACTCGCGGCGAGCACAAGATTCATCAAGCCTCTGCGCGAGTGTGAAGGTTAGCAAGGAGAGACGGACCCTGGGCTCACAGGTCGTCACCCATAAGTCCGGAGTATAGAAGTTACGGAACGTTCAGTGCGCGTGACGGTCGCGTCCACTTCCGCGTCAATGAGCGCTTCGAGTTCTGCACGCTCTTCTGGCGTCAATGCGGACCGACGGGCTAACAGAGTCTGCATCCGATCATACTGTGCTTGGGTGAAATATTGATCGGGCTCAAAACGTTGGATCAGTACGACCGTCTCCTGAATATTGTTCCCCCATTCCGCCGTCAGTGCGTCGAGGGCCTCACCCATCGTTCTCCCAACAGCTTGACGGTCCCCGGCAATCGCGCGGAACCGACGTTCGCTGGTCTCTTGCTGATCGGTACGAATGGCAATCGCTGTCATGGCATGGCCTTCTCACTTCGGTTTTTCCCGCCCTTTCGCTTCATCGCCCTTTTGGCCGACCACGGCGGGCGAGCAGGTCTTCCGGTTCGGGGAGGTTCCACATCCGACGGATCGCTTTGGCCAGGTCCGGGTCAAAGCGTTGCAAGACCTTCTCTTTGTCTTCGGCAGCATGGACCTCGGCGAATGCGCGCAGCCGTGTCGCCTCGTCTTTCTCCTCCGGACCGAACACCTCGACAATCAACCCTGCGACATCGCGCAAGAAACCGGCATCCGCGCAGGTTGAGACGATCCCCGCGACCAAATCGGGTAAATGCGCTCCAGATGGCATCTTCGTCATGACCTCGGCGATCACCGGCAAGTCACGCGCCACGAGAGCAAAGGTCGCCGCCCGCCCACGCGTTGTAACGAAATCGGTCCACACCGTGCCCACCTTGTTGAAGATCAAGGATGGCTGCGCTTTGGCAAACCAAACTTCATGTTTTTGTACCAAGTCCCGCAGTTCAGCCCAGACCTCCGCTCGCGTCACAGCGGCCATCACGTCGCCAAGATAGATGTCGAACCAACGATCGTCGGTTGTCGTCTCCGCCAAGACTTGCACAAGCCTGGTAATCACATCTGGTGTTACCATCTTTGCTACGATCTGGAAGAATAAGCCAAGTCCCCATCGCCGTTCTTGTTGGTTCACGCCTTGATCATACACCGCCAAGGCTGCCTGAATGGTTTTGAGTGCTGCTGGTAACTGCCCGTTGTCCATGAGCAGCGCGCTCTTCCACCGTAACGCTAGCGAAAGTTCGTTCAGGACCTGAGCTTCCTTGGCCAGGGCAGTGGCTTGGTCGAAGGTGGCCAGCGCCTCCTCAATACGATCAAGCTGGCTCAGGTTCCACGCCTTGTTACTCAGACATACGGCCTGCGCGTTCACATCCCCCACTTGGGCGGCCAGTGTGGCGGCTTCATCCCAGACAGCAATGGCGTCTTGGTGGTGGCCGAGCTTCCCCAGGCTCCACGCCTTGTTACTCAGACATACGGCCTGCGCGTTCACATCCCCCACCTGGGCGGCCAGTGTGGCGGCTTCATCCCAGACAGCAATGGCGTCTTGGTGGTGGTCGAGCTCCCCCAGGCTCCACGCCTTGTACGTCAGAGCGGTAGTCTGGCTCCGGGTGTCTGCAATCGCGTTGGCTAGGCTAGCCGCCGTCTCCGCGGCTTGAATTGCTTCTTGGTGTCGCCCTTCCTCGCCTGCGCTCAGCGAAGACCCCACGTACGCACAGATCTTGGCATAGTCGTGCACCGCGGTATACGCCCATTCCTGCAGGCTGGCGACTTGTGCTAGCGACCGCGCGCGGTCGTGGAGACAATGCCAAGAGAAAGTCGCCATTTCATCAACTGCAAGGATGCGGGCATCAGTAGTGACGTCGGTTTCTCCTATCGCAAATGCTTCATCGAGCAGCTCCTGCGCCCAGACATCGTCGTCCAGCCGTGACGCAGCTACAGCTTGGAGTATTTTTACGACTGTGCGTTGCAGTGGGGATTGTGCTGATTTCGCAGCGTCCCCCCAACGCTTGCAAGCTTTGTCCGGCTCGTTTCGGAGTTCCAAGCGTGCGGGTTCTATTTCTTGCAGTTTGAGCCCGGTAAATTCCCACAACTTGCTCGGCGCACCCGTGACGGTCTCATCGCGGAATCCATTGTAGCCGCGGGGGTTGCTTTCCCGCGTTCCTCCGAGCCTGCGGAAGATGCGCGCTTCGGCGAATTCACCAGCTTCCACATGGCGGCGTGCAAGTTCGTTCCGCTCCTTGGCGCTAAAGAAGGTGGCCAGCAACTCGACAATGGGCGCCAGACCAGCAGATTGGTCTTTGCCATCATAACGTCGTCTATAGAAATGGACAAAGAGACGGTCACGCACGCGATAGAGGGTACCGTGGCCGTTGCTTTCACGCACGGCGGACAAGAGGCGCGCTTGCAGCAGGTACCTGAATGCGTCCGCGATCTGCGATTGTTGCGTCCCAACACGCTCGGCGAGTTCTGATTGGGAACACGGTTCGCCAGTGCGGATCAGCGCGTCTAGCAGTCCGGCAGTGTTCGCAGCTAGATCGTCCAAGCGGCGACGGTAGTAGTCAGCCAAGTGATCGCTCAAGGCGTCCAACGTTTGCGCGATGGTGCGCGCATCCGGTGAATGTAGCACCTCGGCCAGCAGTTGCGCCGAGCGCGGATTCCCGCCGATGAATTCGGCGATCGCCCGTGCACGCGCGGTTTCGACTGCAGTCAACTCTGGTGCCCCATTGAGCTGCCGACGCTTGTTGAAGTAGGCGATGCAGGTATCACCGTCCCAGGTCGTGAGGTCAATGGGTTTGAATGCGAGGAACAGCGGGCGCTCGTAATCCAGATCGACCGTACCCGTAGCGCTGGCAATCAGCATGAAACGCGCGTCTTTCCTGCCCATGAACTTGCGCAACCGCTCCTCGGCGGCCCGTCGCTCGATTGCCGCCTCCGTCGCCGCGCTCTTTGTTTTGCTGCGCATCAGCGCATCAGCGCCGAAGAGAGTCTTGGCTACGACATCAAAATTCTCGACCATAGCGACCGCGAGCCCGCGTCCCGGGCCAAAGCGCTGGTCCAGCGTCTCATGCAGGGTTTTCACCGCTGCGTCCCAGGCTTGCGCCGCTGGGCGAAAATCAAAGGAGTAGGCGGTTTCACCCCAATCCGCGCCACGGATCTTAGCGGCAACAGCCTCCGTGCGTGTTAAACGTTTCAATCAGGTGCGGCGTGGTCATGAGCGCGAACCCCCGCGTCGTTGGTTGCGCCATGCCGTGACCAGAGTTGAGGCGGCACGCCAGGTTTGATAACCGTTCTTCTCGATGCGAGGCGTCAAGAAGCCATCCTCCCGTAAGATGTTCAACGCATCGCCCAGATCGGCTTCATAGGTTTTTTCACCGACACTGGTTTTCAACGTTTCATGGGCAATCGGCACTGTGGATGCAAGCACGATTTCAAGCAGTCGCGGTAAGATACGAGGAAGTGGATCAACGAGTGTGTCGTAGCGATGTACCCGATTATCAAACTGTTGGAAAAACGCTGCATCGAGATCTGGGCGAACCTTGTCCGCGAAAATGTCGGGGAACCGCGCAAGCGCGGCAGCTTTCCCGCCGATCGTGACCTTCTCGAATCCACGCTGCAGTAGTGACGGATAGAATGCTGCACTTTCAGCGAGTAACGCCTGAGTGTGGTCATCCGTCCATCCAGTGATGTTGCCGCCAGCGGCGAGTGCACGAACAAGTGCTTCTGCCTCATCAGATTCGAGTGGCGGCACCGACAGCGGTAAAAGATCGTTCAAGTGGCTCAAATCAAGTTTGTATTCACGACCTAAGCCCACCAGTCCAATCGACCCCATCAGCAACATGCGCATCCCCGCGGCTCGCCACCCTCGTAAAGCGGCGAGTAACACGTCGACACGCCGCCGCCCTGCTTGGGCGTCGGCCTGGAGAATACTGCGACACAGCCACGGCAGTTCATCGATAATCAAGACGGTGGTTTCGCCGTGGGCCGCAAGCGCACGCTGGATCGCCGCTGCGACAGGCGCAAAATAGGTTTGGACCTCTCCGGTATTCGGAGTGAGGAGCTTGATGGCTTCACGTACCCCTGCAGGGATCGCGCTGTCACTGGAGATAAATTGCAACAGGCGATCACTAATCCCCTGCACGCGGAGCTGACCGAGGATCGCGCAGAGCAATTCTGCTTCTGAAGTTTTTCCCTGGGCATCTTCTTCAATCACCTTTTTTCCGAGTCCCCGTAAGCGCTCAGCGCAAGCGGCAGCCTCACTGGACTTGCCGGTCCGGCGGAGGCCAAAAAGCATGCCGCCATTCGTGCGAGTCAATGCACTATCAAATTCCGCTTCGAGTTCTGGACGTGGGAATCGCATCTCCCCGCGTACGGCTTGACCAATATGCGGAGTGATCTTTTGCGGCCATTTCAGGTTGCCAGTTGCGGAATTCATGCGAACCCCCGCTATAGGAAAATCAATATATCGTCCTTTTGCTATACTTCTTTCGAAGTATAGTCAACAGCATATATCGGCAAATTCCTATACAATGCGATACGATGTGCTCGCTGTTCAAGTCTTAGCCGAGCATGGAGGGCCACATCATGGATGCGTTGCTGTAATAGTTCGCGGGGCGGCAGTTCAGTGAGATATGCAGAGACGCGCAATCAGCGCAATACAATACGTCCAATGGTCTGGAAAGACTTCGGCAAATTGAACCATCCAGCGAAGATTTTTTTCGGCGAACCCGTAGCCGAACTCCGCTGAACGATCCTCACAAGAGACACTTATACAAAACGCGGCATACCGTACACCGGCAACCCAAAAGCCCGTCGACCAAGGAG
>JACQEL010000604.1 GCA_016200595.1 Deltaproteobacteria bacterium | reverse complement strand
GGGCGCAGTCCCAAGACTTTTCATCTGTATGAAGGTCTCAAAGCCTGCGCTGAGCTACTCGAAGGCTATGGCGGTCACCGCCAAGCCGCTGGTTTGTCAATAAAGGCCGAACTGGTGACTGTCTTAGCCGAGCGGTTCGAAACGGTGGCGCAAGAGCGGTTGAACGCTGAAGATCTCGTGCCAGTGACTGAGGTTGATACCGAACTGGACCTTGCTCAACTCGATGCACAGATTATGGCAGAGGTACGCCGACTGGAACCCTATGGGCAGGGAAATCCTGAGCCGATTTTCCTTGCCCACGAAGTGCAAGTGATGGGGGTGCGAACCGTAGGCGGCAATCCTTTATTGGGCAAGACCGGACACTTAAAATTAGTGCTGCGTTCGCCTCGCGGTGGGCACCCAGTAGACGCTATTGGCTTTGGCATGGGGAATCTGCCAGTGGCGCAAGGTGGGCGGATCAACATACTTTATACTCCTGAGATCAATGTCTGGCATGGTGCGACTAGCCTGCAATTGCGTCTACGGGATCTGCGAATAGCTCAGTAACTCCGCAGAATTACACGGCTATTGACCATGTCCGGGCGTTATGCCATACTCCCAGCGCTTAATTGCCATTCGTCGGAATGGACTGCTATGGGAGATAAGGAAGAGACCCTACTTAACAGTCGGCAAGCGGCTGAGATCCTGGACCTCAGTCCGGATACGGTCAATGAACTAGCTCGTAAGCATACTTTGTCTGGAATCAAACGAGGCAGACAGTGGCGGTTTCGTCGCCGCGATATTGTGTTCTTTAAGAAGCATCTGCAGGAACAAGTGGCGGCGTAAGTTCCCGGGGAGGATGTGTGATTTCTGAATTGAAGGAAGTGAGCCGCAGAAGCCCCCACGAGAGCAAAATTTATTCAGAGTTCTCCCATCTCTACGACAAAATTTTTTCCCGTTTCTTCTGTGAACGGATCAACTCCGTCATTACGGACCTCAACATCCCACCAAAAGCTAAGGTTCTGGAGGTAGGAATCGGGACAGGGTTATCGCTGGCTGCCTATCCTCCCCATTGTGAGGTGACGGGAGTTGATCTCGCCCCGGAGATGCTAGAGCGGGCGCGACAAAAGGCTGGAGAAAATGGCTGGCGGCATTTTCGTCTCTTAGAGATGGACGCTCTTAACCTTGAGTTCCCTGATAATGCCTTCGACTACGTGACGTCGTTTCACGTTATTAGCGTGGTCCCCGACCCGGTGCGCATGTTGCAGGAGATTCACCGTGTCTGTCGGCCTGGGGGGACGGTGGTCATTATCAATCATTTCCGCACGACCAAGCCTGTGCTTGGTCCTTTGATTGGTGCGCTTGACCCGGTCACTCGTCTACTGGGCTGGAGTGCGTCGTTACGGTTATCACAAGCGTTCACTGGGGTGCCCCTGCGCATCGAAAAGCGCTTCAAGACCTCGCCCTTCTCGTTATTTACCGTGGTGCTGGCGCGGAACCTCAAGGGGATCGAGGTCCGCAACGGCGCGGTGCATTGAAGAAAAGTTTTCAGTTGCCAGTAGTCAGTTTTTAGCAAAACCAAAAAAGACGGTTGTTTCTTGGTTGGCTGATTGCTGAAAGCTGATCGCTTTCTTGCTATTTATTGGCGCGAGACAGATAGCTGCCAGTCTCAGTATCGACCCGCACCTTATCTCCGACGCCGATAAAATTCGGCACCCGGACCACCAAGCCGGTCTCTGTAGTGGCGGGTTTGAGTTCGTTCGTAACGGTCGCGGTCTTCAGAGTCGGCGGGGCGTCGGTAACCTCCAGATCGACAGTTTTGGGCAACGAGATACCTATCGGCTGTCCATCATGCA
This sequence comes from Deltaproteobacteria bacterium, assembly GCA_016200595.1. GTDB lineage: Bacteria > Desulfobacterota > Binatia > Bin18 > Bin18 > JACQEL01. The sequence goes on along the minus strand of JACQEL010000604.1, from coordinate 1,158 downwards.
GCTCGATCTTGATCTTCAGGTTTGACGCGAGATACAGAACCGAATCTCCCAGCAGAGCCTTGGAGAGAGTTATCTGCTCATAGTTGTCTGAGTTCATGAAATGGAAGTCATCGCCGGACTGGTACAGGTATTCCATTTCCTGCTGTTCGAGAGAGACCCGATCGACTTTCTCTTCAGAGCGGAACTTGTATTCGGTCTGCAGACCAGAGCGGAGGTTGCGCATCTTGGTCTGCACGAAGCCCCGTTTGTTGCCGGGGGTGATGTGGATGAGCTCCATGAGGCGGTGGAGATCATTTTGATGCATGACAACCATCCCCACGCGCAACTGGGTGGCCGGTACGAGCATAGATGTGATCCTCCTGGACGAACGAACGAAAATCTTGTCACTGTAGCATCCGCTCACTCACACCGGCAAGCCGATTACTGCAGTTGATCTTCTGCCAAGGACGCCGGGGCCAAAATAGGGGAGGCGTGATGGTGGACGATGAACCATTGCCCATCACGTTTCTCGAAAAGATTGGTGGTCAAAATCTCAGAGCGCGAAGGCCCATCAAAGCCGCGAGATTCAAGGTTTTCGATCAAGACGACCCACGCCAGTGACCCTGATACCTCGACCTGCACGTCGCTCAGCGTGAAGCGCATGCCAAAGGTATTGGCAAAGATTCGTTCCCAGCTCGCCATGATCGGTCCCCATCCGCGCAGTAGTGGCCAGCCCGGGTGCACGCATTTAATAGAGCTTGCGCGCAGCCAGACCTTTTCCATCTCTTGGACATCCAGGGTCTCGAAGGCTTGGTAGAAGGCGGCGTTTGCGGCAGTCACGGCTTTGCTTTCATCCATAATCGGCCTCCTCTAATAAAACGTAAAGCGGAATAAGGCATAAAGAATAAAACGTAAAACGAAAAAAAGAATCCCGAACCCCTCCCTATTACGTTTTACGCGTTACGTTTTACGCGTTACGGCTTAGGCGCCATAAAGACCAACACCGTTAGCCGGTTGGGGCCAGCATTGCGCACGCTATGCTCTGCCCCTGCGGGGGCCAGGGCGATGCCACCAGGGCCCAGTTCCCGGACTTCCTGCCCGACGCGGACTTGCCCCGCACCTTGCAGCACATAATACACCTTGTCCGACCCTTTATGTGCGTGGGCAGTCTGTTCCTGC
>JACQEL010000076.1 GCA_016200595.1 Deltaproteobacteria bacterium | reverse complement strand
GATCCCGAGCGGCGCGCGACCTTTGACCAGTGGGTGCGTAATACAGCCGGTGACCTCGTGCAACGCCACCATCACGAGATTGGTCTCACGGTACGGGAAAATCTCGAAGCCCTGGAGACTGGAGCACTCGTCTCCCAGATCGAAGAGCGGGTCGGCTCGGACCTGCAGTTCATCCGGCTCAACGGTGCGGTGGTAGGTGGGCTGATCGGGCTCGGCCTCGGCCTCGGGCATTGGCTTGCCAGCTAAGGACCGTGAGACAAAACTCTGGACGACCAAAGGAACAGAGGAGATGAGAGTGTCATTGCGAGGAGCGATAAGCGACGAAGCAATCTGTGTTTTCGGGCAGAGATTGCGTCGCTGCGCTCGCAATGACACCTTGACCTTATGTTCTGTGGTGGGGGGTTTGTCCCATAGTCCTAAGAAGACATGACCAAAGTTGCTTCTCTGTTGCTCCACAAGCTGCACTGCTTCGCAGAACTGCGAAGAAATTACTGCAATGAATCGCAGAAATAAGAATGCCAGCCGCGCGCTTCCTGGTATTTCCAAAGAAAATTGACAACTTCAAGAGAATACGGGATGGCAAGCCGTTTGCAATACTAGCCTAGCAAGACAACTTGCCAGGAGGTGCAGTATGAAAGCGTTAACCCCATGGAAGCCTATGCGCGAGCTAGAAACTCTCCGACAGCGGATGGATGATCTCTTTGAGCATCTGTCCGGGCGTTTCTTCGGCCCTGGAGAGCGAGGACATTCCGTCTGGGGAGAAGGCGAAGCCTTGGTCCCGGCGATGGAAAGCCATCTCGATAAAGACACGTTGATTGTCAAAGTGGATCTGCCGGGTATCGACCCAAAAGAGGTCTCGATCTCGGTGACGGGCAATCAGTTGACGATTGAGGGCGAGCGCAAACGGGAGGAAAAGAAGGAAGAGAAGGATTACTTGTATCGTGAGCTCGCGTACGGGAAATTTTCTCGGACGATGACACTGCCCGAGGGCGTGGATGCCGATAAGGTCAAGGCCATCCACAAGAATGGGATGTTGGAGATCACCATGCCAGCCCCCAAGCAGATCGCCAGCAAGAAGATTCAGATCGAGGCTCAGAAGTAATCTGTGGAAAACCATGAACAGGAGAGGGCACCGGACCCTCTCCCCCTGGAGGAACTGAACCATGCCAATTCTTCGCAAGCTGCAAGACTATCTGGATGAACACAAGATCAGGTATCAGGTGCTCACACACTCAACCGCGTACACCGCGCAAGAGGTTGCCCAAGCACAGCATGTTCCTGGTAAACAACTGGCCAAAGTCGTCATGGTCAAGAAAGAGAACGGCACGCCAGTGATGCTCGTGCTCCCCGCTTCACATAAGGTAAACTTTACGTGGCTACGGGAAGTGCTGGGCACGCGTGCGGAGTTGGAGCAGGAAAGAGAATTCCGTGGCTTGTTTCCCAGCTGTGAGACCGGGGCTGAGCCACCGTTTGGTAATTTTTTCGATCTCGACACCATCGTCGATACCGCGCTGACCAAGGACGAGGAGATCGTCTTCAACGCAGGTTCGCACTGGCAAACGGTGAAGCTGCGGTATGATGACTATGCACGTCTGGTGCATCCGCGCATCGCCAAATTCGCCGAGCATGTGTAGGAGGGAGCGGGAAAGTTTCCTCTCGGGGCACCTGCGCAGGTGATACGGAGAAACAGTTAGTGTTAATATTCAGGACGAGCAGGGAACGGCACGAAGTAAGCGGGCTCGGTGTCTGTGGGTATGACAAATCCTGCGGCGGCTCCCCGCGCATCGACAAACATCAGGTACAAAGGCAGCCGCGGTGGCTCGGCGGGCTCGTGCCGGATTTCAATCTCCACCGCCCCCCATGCTCCTGTGTATCTACCCGCCACCAGTACGCCATTCGCGGAAATAAGGCTAAAGGTAAGCGGAAGGCTAAAGTCTTCGGCGTGCCGCCTCTCTACACAATTGTTCCTGTTCTTTAACGCCGCGAGCCAGGATTCTTTCTTTGCCAGAGGATCTTCCGCTCACCGCGACTCGGAGCGGTAGGTAGGATCCAATGCTTTCTTCTTTATTTCACGTTGTCGGCAGGAAGTGGGGGACTTTCTTGACTCCGCGCACAGTCCAGACAAAACCGGGTAGCAGGCACGGCGCGTAAGCGCGCCAGAGCGATGGGGTTGCCGCACCCTTCACAGGTCCCATACGTACGCTCAGCAATCCGTCGCAGGGCGGCATCAATCTCGTCGATCTCGCGTTTGCTGCGCTCATCAAGCTGGGCGAGTACCCGCGCGCTGCCCTCCTCTTGGGCGTGCTCCTCAAGCTCAGTCTCGCGATCCTCGGCGATAAACTGTAGGTCGGCTTCAGTGTCGGTGACTTCCCCAACCAAGACGGTGCGTTGCCGATATAACGCCGCAGCCAGTGCGTCTAACTTTTTTGCGTTCATACTTTTCCTCTCTCGGTACACGTCCCCCACTCAAAGGTTAACCAAATCCCACGCTCTTCTTGTAACTGAAAAAAGAGAAGCAATTCTCATACCGGGGGGACTAATCGGCGTTCCCGCAACGAACGCGGATTTCCGGTCTCCCGCTCGATGTGTTATGTCGTTATTTTGACCAACCGAGTGCACCCGGATGGCAAAGGTGACGTGCAGCCACTGCGCAGGCAAATTACGCCGGTGGTAGCTACGGCGCTCTGTCCCTCAGACCGGCCTTGAAAGGCCGGCCTACCTTCACGGGCCGCTCCGCGGCCCCCAGCAGCACGGCGTGCTGTTCTGAGGGTAGCCGGGGGTTTGAACCCCCGGCGCTATCACCGCGGGTGCTCCGCGCCGGTGGACGACCAGCGGCGGTACGTCATAGCCCCCCGCACTCGCCGCT
>JACQEL010000579.1 GCA_016200595.1 Deltaproteobacteria bacterium | reverse complement strand
TGAAGAAAACCAATCGCTGTGTCATTGTTGAAGAGGGCTGGCCATTTGCTGGAGCTGGGGCAGAGCTCTGCTATCGCATCACCAATGGTGCTTTTGACTCTCTCGACGCCCCGGTTGTGCGGGTGACCGGGGAGGATGTGCCCATGCCGTATGCGAAAAACCTGGAACACCTGGTCCTGCCGAGCGTTGAGAAAGTAGTGACTGCGGTCAAAAGCGTGCTCTATCGCTCGTAGATGCCCCGCGGGAGAGTAGGGAGGAGCACATGCCGCGCGTCCTGGTGAAGGGAAAAGGCATATCTTTCGGGGTCATCCCTGTGCTTCTGCTGAGCTGGGTCCTCTGTGCTCCGGTGCCTGGTCAAGCAATCCCTGGTTTCTTGACCTCGGAGCGTAAGGCTGGTCCAGGACGCATGCTCGCCCATCTCACCTCGCGAGTGTTATTCAACGGCGAGCGCTCGCAGGAAGGGGCGTCCATTTTTGCCTATGGGTACTTGTCTCAGGTGGAGGGCTTACCGGGCGGATCGAAAAAAGAAGATGAAGCCTCTGCCGTGCTCACGGTTATCGTTGAAGGCCAAGTGGCTGACCTGGAGCAAAGTGGCTCTGCTTTCATAGTAAAAAGTGAGGGAACCTTGCGGGTATTTTTTGCCCCTCAGGTCAAGCGTAGCTTCGCTCACCCTGACAGTTTTCGCAGTGGTGAAGAGGTAGCGACGTATAACCTCAAGCGCTATGTTCTTTTCGATACCGGCAGTGATCAGCTGCAAGACCGCAGCTTCGCAAGTCTCGTCTCCAGTAAGTCCTTCACGTTCAAAGATGTGGCGCTTGACCTCCAACGTCTCTGGGGGACTCAACTGATTATTGAGGCTCAGGCGCGCGGTCAAGAAGCGCTGCCCTCTCCGTTGCCAGAATATTCCGCGGCAATTCCCTACACCGGTGCGTTGTTTATCGGGGGAGAGCGGACGGATACAGACTTGCAACCCTTACGCGTGGCATTTGAGTTCTCTCCTCCTTGCCTGGGAGCGCGGGCGTCCCGCCCGCTGGAAGAGTGCCCAAGATGATGCTGCTGGCGAATTCAAGCCGTGACCATTGACCTCGTTCCCAGGCTCTGCCTGGGAACGAGAAAAAGGTAAACTGCGCTAAGGCCGCCTGCCTTCCTCTTCTACTTTACCGAGTCTAAGTTCTTCTGAGCGCGAGAAAAGTTCGGATTAAGATGCAGGGCCGCTTCAAACTCAGTGGCGGCGTCTGCCTTGCGTCCCAGGTGCATATACAGTTCGCCGAGCTCATTATGAGCGACGTCGTCGCTTGGACAGAGGGTAAGCCCCTCCCGATACAAATCGACAGCTTCTTCCTCTTTCGTGGCTTTACGGGCGGCAGAGAAAGAACGAAACGCGCGGTTACAGGCCTCACGCTCTTTTTCTTCTTTTTGTCCCTGTTGCTGAAGCGCATCAGCTTCCTGCCGTAGCTGCTCAGCCTCTTGCTTGAGTCGGGCGATTTCGGCGCGCTGCTTCTCAAGCTGGGTATCGTCGAAGAGACTACAAGAGGAAAATAGTAGCCAGTAGCTAGTAGCCAGTAGCCAGTAGCGCAACGGGCGAAGAGCACGAAATTTTGTAGGGTGCGCTTGCGCACCACTGCTTCTCATCCCTGAGTTTCTCCATGACTGTACTTAGTAGTCTGTCACGTTGAGTGTGAGGGATGTCACTCTGAGCCGAACCGCAGTGGAGGCCAAGAATCTCGTTTTGTCCCTGCCATAGCGAGATTCTTCGTCGCTGTGCTCCTCAGCATGACAGCCCTCAGCTTCACTGCATTGAAACGCTAGAAATTATCCTTCAAGAAGCGCGTTTTTTCCAAGACCGACACCGGATCGAGGGGCAGCGTGGGAAACTGCTTCTTGATGTTGCCCTGGAGTTCCGAATTCGTGACTCGCACGAAGGGATTGATCTCCTTCTCTTCCGCCACGGTCGAAGGGACCGTTGGCAGCTTTTTCGCTCGCATCTCTTGGGCCCACTGCAGCTTCTGCTGCACTTGGGTATTGTTCGGTTCCAGCGTGAGCGCGAACCGCAGATTCTTCTCGGTGTACTCGTGCCCGCAGTAGATGCGTGTGTCGTTTGGCAGCGACGTTAACTTCACCATGTTGTTGTGCATGTCCGCAGCCGTCCCTTCAAAAAGTCGGCCACAGCCAGCGATGAACAAGGTATCGCCTGTGAACACGGCCTTTTCTTTGGGGAAGTGTAACGCGACATGGCCACTGGTGTGTCAGGGGATGAAAAGGAAATGACCTTCAAGTCCGCCGATCTTTAGCCTGTCCCCTTCGTCCACCAGATTGGTGATACGCGGTGTGCGGTCTTGGTCACGCTTATGGCCGTACACTTTGAGGCCGGGGAATTCTTTCACTAATTCTTCGTTGCCGCCAACGTGGTCCCAATGATGGTGAGTATTGATAATGCTCGTGAGTTTTACCCCCTCGCGCTTCACGGCCGCGGCCACCGGTTTGGCTTCGGAGGGATCGACCACACCAGCCTCGTTGGTTGCCTCATCGATGATCAGATATGCATAGTTGTCCGTCAGCACGGGAATCGGGAGTATTTTCATTGTCATCTCCTTTTCAATTGCATCCTGGAAAACGCAGTTCATCGTACACAACAGATCTTGCTGCGGTCAAGCACAACGCCGTGTTGCGCGGTGGGCTGGGCCTGAGCTAAGACGGGGGCACGGATAGCTACAAGGGGGTGCAGTATGCAAGGCGTTATGGATCACATCGTGCTCAACGCTGCAGATGTCGAAGGACTGGTACGATTTTATACTGAGGTGGTTGAACTAGAACCCGAGCGGGTCGAGGAATTTCGCGGCGGGAAAGTACCTTTTCCGTCGGTGCGCGTGAATGCTGGTACGGTTATTGACTTGGCACCGCGGGCCATGTGGGAAAGCACTCAGCTCCAGACACGCGGGCGTCCGAACCTGAACCATTTCTGCTTAACGTTGGAGAAAGTTGAATGGGACAAACTGCGAGAGCGCCTAGCCGCTGGGCAGATCACTATTGAAGGTCCGTTGCCGCGCTGGGGTGCTCGTGGCCACGGGACCTCTTTCTATTTTCACGACCCGGAAGGGAATGAAATTGAAGCGCGGTATTATGGAGAATAAGCCAGCCCCTGGATATATGCAGCCCCATCCTAAAGCGATGGGTTGTGAACTGCTCTTTGCGAAAGACCCTGAGGGAAGGATGGAGCCGCGAGATACGGCTCCATGATGATCCTATTGTCGCATCGGAAACTTATACAGCTTGGCCGCGTTTTCATACACGAGCTTACGGCGCGTCGCTTCCGGCAAATGGCCGAGCTGTTGCTGTAAGAATTCTTGCGAGTCTGGCCAGATCCCATCTGGATGGGGAAAGTCTGAGCCCCACATCACGTTGTTGACGCCCACTTTGTCGATGATGTCGATACCGGTCTGATCCTGCTGGTACGTTGCGTACATTTGCCGGTACCAGTACTCACTGGGTTTTATCTTCAGTTCCAAGTCTTTGAACTGGTCTTCCCATTCGTAATCCATACGCTCCAATGCATAGGGAATCCAACCAATGCCGGCTTCACCGATCACGATGTTTAAGTTGGGGAAGCGTTCCAACGCGCCGCAGTAGATGATCGCTCCCAGCGCCTCGACCATGGACATTTGGAATCCGGTCAGCAAGGTGGCCAGCCAGAGGCGGCGGGAGCGATGGTTGGTGAGCCACGTCATGTCTGTCTTGGGACCAATCGTATGAAAGTGCACGGGAATGCCACATTCATGCGCAGCTGCCCACAACGAGTTCCAGTCCTCATGCCACAGCGGCATCATGCCAGGCGAGATCGGGATTTCTGCGCCTTTGAGACCTATTTGTGCACAACGGCGTAATTCTTCTGCCGCTTTGTCTGGAGAGAAGGTGGGCAGACAGGCAATGGCAGCAAGACGTTCTGGGCAGGCTTGGCAAAAGTTGGCAGCGAAGTCGTTATAGATGCGGACCACCGTTTCAACAATTTCCGGGTCTTGCAGCCGGAACGAGGCTCCGAGAATGCCATACAGTACTTCTCCGACGACACCATCGCGATCTTGATCGCGCAGGCGGGTGGCCGGAGTCGAGGTGCGCAGAATCCCGCGTTTGTAATCGTCATACAGCCCTTCTGCGGCCATGCGGTCCGACCGGTAGATCTGACCAGGGGTATAGGGCCGGCCGGCTGAACCCATCCCTCCAGCCAAGCCGAGATTCACCCCATTGTGAGCCATCCAGGTTTTTCCCTCGGGGGCGTCCACGACTTTAGGCATTTTATCTTTCAGCGCAGTTGGTGCATTGTCCGTAAAGAGAGTCGGCGGCAACCACGGGAGATCTATATGGCCGTCGGCTGAAATCACAGGATGATTGAACATAGTCTTGTCCTCCCTTTTCTGCATATTTTGACAGGAGGTAGGGGCGCGCAACCTGTTGCACCCTTACGTGTCCTTCTCTTTAGCAGAAATTCCCCTCTATGGAAAAGCGGCGCGACAGAATCATTCTGCTCTGCTATGGTCATATAGGAAAGAGCGAACTGGGGGGGAGCGAGTGAACCGGCGGACTTTCTACACTTTGAACCTTGCCGTCTTTACCGGCAATCTCGGCATGGGCATTGTCATCCCGTTCCTGCCGATCTACGCCAAAACTCTGGGAGCTACTGGGCTCACCATTGGTATCTTCTTTGCCAGCTTTCCCTTGGCCCAGATGCTGTTCCTGCCGTTTATCGGCCGGCTGTCGGACCAGTATGGACGCAAGAAATTCATCGCCGTGGGGCAGTTGCTCTGCTGCCTGCTCTCGCTGTGGTATATCTACGCCCCAGATATTTTCTATCTCATCCTGGGGCGCTTTCTGCAGGGAGCCAGCATCGCCCTCATCTTTCCGATCGCCGCCGCGTATGTCGGTGACCTCGCTCCGCCACAGCAGCGCGG
>JACQEL010000578.1 GCA_016200595.1 Deltaproteobacteria bacterium | reverse complement strand
TGCGCCGGAGGCGCAATTTTGGAGTGCGCCAGCCATGCTGGCGCTTTGTTGGGCTGAAGCATGGCTTCAGCCCAATACCGTGCGAAGCCATGCTTCGCACGGCAAAAGCGGGAGCGTGGCTCCCGCACTCCAAAGGGCAAAGCCCCGGTCTTGGGCACGAGACAGAAAAATTTCCCGGACAGTATTGGGCTGGTCCGCCAGTGCGAGACGGTAGGCACGAGCAGGCCAGCTGCTCGTGGCACCCGGGAACGCAACTCCTGTACGCTCAAGGGTAGATCGCTCTAGGACAGCCTGGCTGGGCTGTCCGTCTGCGCGTTTTGTCTTCACGGCTCCCTGAACAGTCTGCAAAAGGAGGTAGGCCGCATGCCGCGATTTCGTTTTGTCGTGATGGGAGCCCTGTGGCTGACGACGTTCTTCCTCTTCCTCGATCGGGTCAATATCTCGCTTGCCGCCCCGCGCATCATGGACGAGCTTGGTCTGAGTGGTGTGCAGATGGGCTTGATTCTGAGCATTTACTATTGGGGCTATATCGTCGGTCATCTTGGCGGTGGGGTCGCCGCTGATCGACTCGGGGTGCGCAAGTGGGCTTCAGTCCTGTTTTTCTTCTGGTGCGTGCTGACCGCGCTCACCGGGGCGTGCCATACGCTCTGGCAGTTTGCGGTGGTACGGGGACTGTTCGGCGTTTCTGAAGGAGCAGTGGCGAATCCCTTGCAGAAGCTGGCAAATCACTGGGTGCTGCCCCATGAGCGTGGCTGGGTGTATGGGGTTCTCCTCGCCTCAGGGTACCTGGGGCTCATTCTCGGTATGCCGTTGGTAGGGTGGTTGATTGAGGACTGGGGATGGCGGGTGATGTTCTACGGGACCGGCGCCCTGACGATAGTGGGCGTCGGACTGTTTTGGCTCCTGGTGTACGACCGGCCCCGGGAACATCCGTGGATTTCCGAGCAAGAAAAGACCCTGATTGAGGAAGCCTTGGCCAAAGATCGGGTGACCTTTGACCCACAGCAGGGGACCGCCCGCTCTTTGTCGTTTGCCGAGGGCGTACAAATTCTCGTCAAGAATTGGGTGTTCTGGGCAGTCTGTCTTATTGGGTTTTTTATTGGCGGCACCTTCTTTACCAACCTCAGTTGGCTTCCCGGCTATCTGGTCAAAGAGCGGCACTTTACCGTAATGAGCAGTGGTATCTACTTGACGCTCCCCTATATAGCCGCCTCAGCCGGCGGGTTATTAGGCGGCTATTTGGGAGATCGCAGCGGACTCCGGAGTGCCGTGGGCTTGTGTACGGGGCTGCTCACTGGACCGGCAATGGTCGGACTGATGTTGAGCCAGGATCTTTTCTTTATCGTGCTGCTCATGAGTATCGCGCTCTTTGTGACCGCGGCTATGGTCAATGGCATGATTGTCTTGCTCTTTGATCTCTTGCCGGCAGAAGTGCTGGGCATCGCCATGGGCATATATATTGGTCTTTTTGGCGGGCTGGGGGGAGCAGTTGGACCGCTGCTACTCGGGTATTCCTATGACCACACCGGCTCGTTCTTTTGGGGATTCTCCGGTCTGGGTATAGGGGTGACGCTCATGTCACTCGTGCTTATCCCGATTATGTTTTACGAGAAACGCGTGAAGCGAGAGAAAGTGGAGAAAGCCGCTCTCGCCCAGGCGCTCGCAAGCGGGAAGGGCGAGCTGAGGGAAGTATTAGGAAGATAAGAGTAAAGCTCTATCACTTTCTGTTTTTTCACTGTCAGGACTGGTCTCTCTGAAGCCCATAGACTGTATCCGAAATAAAGCCCCGGAGGGGCGTGAGGAGGTAGCCCACGGCGCCAGCCGTGGGGCAAGAGCAATACCACACGGCGCCCTGAGCCCCGGAGGGGCGTGAGAAGACGACCGGCTTGAGGTCTTCCGCCCCTCCGGGGCTGGGAGGAGACTCGTGGGGGGTTGGTGTCCCAGGGCTGACGCCCTGGGCTACAGTCCGTCGCCCCTCCGGGGCGAAGAAGCTCAAGAGGTGTGACATGGGCAAGCTCGTTATTTCAGATAAAGTCTAATGTCTAGAAGAGGATGTGAACCTTGTTGGCCTCAGCTGACAACGTGGAGGTGAGCAGACACTAAACCGGAATGCAAAACATTGGTACACTTTATGCCAAGGCTCTTTAGAACTGTCATTCTGAGCGAAGCGAAGAATCTCATGCCGAGACCCTTCGTTGCCCTCAGGGTGACAACTCTCGTGTGCCACTCTCATGCCGCCTGGTTTAGGAATTCGCTTGATAACGAAGAGGAACTCACTACCTGTCAGATCAAGCCTTGATTCTGTCTATCTTGTATCTGCCTTGCTACGCCGCTCGCTCCTTGCGTTCCTCCGCGCTCTGGCTCTTGGGCATCCATACCCGAAACGTCGAACCCCGGCCGACCTCGCTCTCGACCGTGATCACCCCCCCTAACATTTCCAACAACCGCTTGACAATATGCAACCCCAATCCTGTCCCGCCATACTGGCGGGTAGCCGAGTGCTCGATTTGGCGAAACGGCTCGAAAATAACTCCCAGCGCCTCCCGCGGAATACCAATGCCAGTGTCGGTGACGCTGAGTTCTACGCCCCCGTCGTGGCTACGAGCCGCGACGGTAATACAGCCTTCTTGAGTGAACTTCACCGCGTTGCCCAGGAGATTCCTGAGCACGACCTTCAGCTTGCCCGAGTCCGTGTCGAGCCTCGGCAAGCCTGTTTCGATTTCCCAGACAAACGTCAGCCGTGCGTGCTCTTGGAGTCGGCGGGTCTCCGCTTGAACCTCCTGCAGGAGGTCTTCCACCTGCGTCTCTTGTCGGGTGAGCGGCAGCCGGCCCGCTTCCAACCGACTCAGATCCAGGACGGCGGTCACGAGGTCGAGTAACTCGCGCGCGCTCCGGTCGATCCGGCCGAGGGCATCGGCCTGCTTCTTGACCAGTGGCCCAAAGGTATCTTCTAAGAGCAATTCGGTATAGCCGAGCACAACGCTGAGCGGCGTACGTAACTCATGCGACATAGTCGCGAGAAATTCACTTTTAGCGTGGTTGGCCACTTCCGCAGTTTCTTTGGCTTGCTGCAGTTCCTCTTCCATGCGCTTGCGCGCGGTGACTATCGCCGCCACAACTAAAGCGGTCGTCGCAATCACGCTCATGAAGGTATACAAAAAAATGAGGCGCTCAGGGAGTGGTCCTCGCACGAAGGGCCCCACCTCGTGCGCCGTTCCCCACAGCGCTATGGTCGAGACCACAAAGACCGCCGTCATGGCTTCCCGTTGGCTAAAGCGCAGAGCAGCCCAGATGATGAAGGGGAAGACGGCATAGTCTAACGGAGAATGGATCAAGGCAACGTGGGACCACCCGCCGAAAATGAGAAGACAGACCAGCACTAACGCCACCCCCAACGCACTGCTTTCCACAATGCGCCACGGTCGCCTCTTTAAGCGGAACCGGGCACTCCAGGTCAAGAGTAGCGAGGCCACAACCAGGTCGGACATCGCGCCTCCTAACCACCACACTCGCCACAGGACTCCATACGCTTCCCACGGCGCGACCCCGCCCAGACACAGACTAGTGACATCGATGGTGGCACTGACCATGGTGCTGAGCCCAGCGGCCAGGCCGACCAACCCGAACACATCCGTTAACCGCTCCAGCGTGTTTTGGAATCCCACCACGCGCTGCAACAGAAAGACCGCCAAGAGGGCTTCCAACGTATTGCCGAGACTCACCCCGCAGGCTACAGCGAGCGGAATCCCGGTAGCCACAGAGGCCAGGAATGTCCCCAGAGCGATCCCAGGCCAGAGTTGAACCCCAAACAAGAGAAGGGTGGCGAGGGCCAGTCCTGTCGGTGGCCAGATTAAAGTGTTGTGGCCCAGTACTATGGACAGCAATACTCCCAGCCTTGCCACGCCAAAGTAGGCAAGAGCAAAGATTACCACCTTCGCGACGAACAGCCACTTGTGAGATTGCACCTGAGACAAGCCGGGTTGGCGCATATCTGAGTTTTGCGCGCGACTAGTACTCCACGGAATGCGCTTCATCTCAACGTGCTTTCTTAGGTGTAATGAATGGCTACACGATGCAGGTTCAATTTTCCACGGCTGTAAGACCCTTTCCTTCTATGGCACAATTCGCTGAGCGTTGTCAAACCAAAATAGATTGTATATTTGAAATAGATAAACGAAAACCGTTGAGCTCGCTGGCGCCGTGGCTGACACGGTGGGGGACGGAAGATGAAGGTAAGCCCTCCTTATGAGAATCGTCTGGACGCACCCTGAGCGCATGAACCAGGTGGGAGCCTATCCAGAGCTGGGGTCGATTGGCCGACTCTCAGGAACGCCGGAACCGGTCCTCAGTAAGACTCCTTATGTGACTCTCTTCCTCGCACAAGGAGAGACTATCGCACGGTTATGCGTAATTCACCGTCGAACCCTAGCGCGTTTTCTTTTACAGAGGAGATCGCGATGACCCCCCGTCCGGGAGGGGAGAAAGATTGACATGCCTACAGCCAGGTGTACTATGACTTTCACCTCGCTTATCCGGTAGTAAAATCACAGAGGAGCAGGAAATATGAAAGGCTCACCAGAAGTGATCAAACAACTGAATGAAACGCTCAGGGGAGAACTGATCGCTACCAACCAATACTTCTTGCATGCCTCCCTGTGTAAGAAATGGGGCTACTTGCGTCTTTACAAAAAGATTTACGATGAATCGATCGAGGAGATGAAACATGCTGAGCGCTTGATCGATCGCATCCTTTTCCTTGAGGGAATGCCAATCGTGACCGAGCCGTTCAAAGTCACAGTGGGGAAAGACATAAAGGACATGCTGGAAAACGATCTGAGTTTGGAGAAGGAAGGCTTGCCGGAATTGAAAAGGGGGGTGGCGCTCTGCCTGGAGCAGGCGGATACCGGCACGCGAGAGTTACTGGAGCACATATTGGTGAGCGCTGAAGAGCATATCCACTGGCTAGAAGCGCAGACGCGCTTGATAGGGCAGGTAGGCTATGAGAACTATTGTGCGCAGCAGATCTAGCCTCCAGGGATACCATCTTTTGTCAACAACGGTGGAGACCGGGCATGGCAGAGCATTTAGAGCCTCTTGAGAAAGATCAGCAATTCTTCTCTGCGCTGCTGGCGGCGAGCGTCGAGGCGCTGGATCGACTTTTGGCTGACGATTTCCTCCTAATCGATGTGATGGGCGGCTCAGAGATCGCCAAAGGCGCATTGCTCGAAGTCATCGCCTCAGGGCAGTTGAAATTCGACGCCATTGAGCCCGCCGACCGTCGTGTGCGCATGTATCAGACAACCGCTGTGATTACCGGGCGCACGCGTATGCATGGCCGCTTCGGCGCCGAGCCTTTCACTGCGAGCAGCCGTTACACCCATGTGTACGTTGAGCAACAGGGACAATGGCGCTTAGTCGCAGCCCAAGGTACACAGGTCTCGCCGGAGCCGGAGCCCTCAGTTTCCTGAGTGAACGGTTCCTCACAACTTGAGTTTGCCAGAACTCAGACAATCCTCCATCGGACTCTCCCAAGTCATAAGGAGAACAAAGGGATGCGGGTCATCATCGTTGGCGCTGGCATCGGCGGCCTTACCGCTGCTCTCACTCTGCTGCGATCCGGGCTTGAGGTCCAGGTGTTCGAGCAGGCGGCGGAACTGCGCGAGGTTGGCGCCGGCATTCAAATTAGTCCAAACGCCACCAGGCTCTTGCATCGCTTAGGATTGACCGACCCCTTGCGGCAGGTCGCGGTCCGGCCCCAAGCGCTGCAAATGCGCCGCTGGGAAGACGGCAAAGTGCTCTCGCGGCAACCCCTGGCCGATGTGTGTGAGGCCACGTTCGGCGCGCCATATTACCACCTCTACCGTCCGGATCTCTTGGCTGTGCTTGCCTCGGCAGTGCCAGATGGCATCGTGCAACTCAGCCACCGTTGTGTCGGGGTGCAGCAGTCTGAGAGCGGCGTTGCGGTTACCTGCGAGGACGGCATGACGGTGAGCGCCGATGTGGTGGTTGGCGCCGATGGCATCCATTCGGCCGTCCGAGCCTTGCTTTTCGGTCCTGAATCTCCCCACTTTTCCGGCAGTATTGCTTATCGGGGGTTGGTGCCGGCTGAACGCCTGGAGCATCTGCAGATGGAACGCAACTCCAGCGCCTGGCTCGGTCCTGACCGACACTTCGTGCATTACTACGTCGGCGCCGGCCGCTTCGTCAACTTTGTCGGGGTGGTTCCGGGAAAAGATTGGCATGTCGAGTCGTGGTCCGCTAAGGGTGAGGTGGCTGATGCGCTAGCCGAGTTTGCCACCTGGCATCCGCAAGTGCAACAGATCATTGGCGCGGTTGATTTCACCAATCGCTGGGGGCTGTACGACCGTGATCCGTTAGACCGTTGGAGCGTCGGCCGTGTGACCCTCCTCGGTGATGCGGCTCACGCCATGCTGCCATTCATGGCGCAGGGTGCCGTCCAGTCCATCGAGGACGCAGTGGTGCTGGCGAAGTGTCTGGAAGGCGCAGACCATACGAGTGTACCCACAGCGTTGCGCCGTTATGAGGAGATGCGTAAGCCGCGCGCCTCGCAAGTTCAGGCGTATGCCCGACGTAATGGGACTGTATTCCACCTGCCCGATGGAGAAGCGCAGCGTCAGCGCGATGCCCAGTTGGCCGCTGCCGGTGGGAGCAACCCACTGTTAGCGAGTTCGTGGCTCTATGGGCACGATGTGGAGGCTGAGCTGTCCGCTGATTGGCACGGGACGACATAATGGTCCCGCGTCTTACAGCGATTTTCAGTTGGCTGTGTCCTCCCCTGCTGGGAGCGCGGGCGTCCCGCCCGCCTGAAAAGCGCCCAAGATGGGCGCGCTCCCAGGACACACCCAAGCGCAAGTGGCTATAACTCTGCCCCACTGCGCGTACCTTGCTGGAGGTCGGCAGCAATTCGGCCAGGCTCCTCAGCCCTGTT
>JACQEL010000577.1 GCA_016200595.1 Deltaproteobacteria bacterium | reverse complement strand
GGCTCGCTCCGGTCAGCACCCCTTACATATCCTTTTGGCCGAGGACAATGCCGTCAACCAGAAACTGGCCGTGCGCTTGTTGGAGAAATGGGGGCATACCGTGATCGTGGCGAACACTGGGAAGGCCGTCTTGGAGGCACTCGAGCACGACACTTTTGATCTTGTACTCATGGATGTCCAGATGCCCGAGATGGATGGGTTAGAAGCCACGGCCGCTATTCGAGCCAAGGAACGCTTAACTCGTACTCACCTCCCCATCGTGGCCATGACCGCTGGTGCCATGACGGAGGACAAGGAGCGCTGTCGAGCCGCAGGGATGGATGACTATGTCTCCAAACCGTTAAAAACTGAGGCCCTCATGGCCATTCTAGAGCGCGTAGCAATCGGCGGGACACATCGTCACGAATCCGTACTCCTTTCTCTGGTGGAGGTGCAAAGCTAAATCGAACCACACGAGATTGGCACACTCCTGTAGGGGCGATCCTTGTGATCGGCCAACGGGAGGCCGCAAACAGCAGGGCGAATACAAGATTCGCCCCTACGCAAGGCACCGAAGCAGTGTCTTAATGGCGTGTGGTCCGATTTAGGCATCGACTACAGTTACTGGGCACGGGCTCAGTATCAGTTGGTGAAACATCGGCTGCCTGAATCCCACGCCGGAGACAGCACGTTGCCCCGTCCTATTTTCGGTTGCTTTTTCCTTTACTCTGCACGATAATTCCAAGCTACATAAGATTCGCCAAATGCGACTCGATGAGGTCAAAAAAGGCGGGAAAGATCAGAGGGGGCGAGGTATCCTCGATGTCTTTTGGTCCACTGAAGAACTGTCACAAAAAGGAGGGTAGTATTATGACAACCACTCACACATCGCCATCGTCGGCTGTTCGTGCGCGCCTGAACCATCCGGTGATTGACGCAGATGGACACACGGTGGAATTCGTCCCGGCTTTCTTAGAGTATCTGCGGCAGGTTGGCGGCCCCAAAATCCTTGAGCAGTATGGTGCGACTTGGGAGGCAGCGAGTTGGAATGATTGGTATAAGATGTCGTGGGACGAACGTCGTGACCGCAGAGCCACGCGCTCTATTTGGTGGGGCTTGCCGACCAAGAACACGTTGGATCGAGCGACAGCCACACTGCCCAAACTGCTGGCTGAACGTATGGAGGAAATCGGCCTAGACTTTACCATCCTCTACCCCAGTGTGGGCTTGTTCTTCCCCCGCATGAAGGACGAGGAGTTAAGACGGGCCTGCTGCAGAGCCATTAACACTTTCAACGCCGATGTCTACCGGGAATACGCTTCGCGCATGACCCCGGCGGCTATCATTCCCATGAACACTCCCCAAGAAGCCCTCGAAGAGATGGAATATGCCGCGAAGGTATTAGGCATGAAAGCCTTCATGGTAGCGGACTATGCACTCCGCCCTATTCCAGCCGCTGTTCGTCAGGCGCCTGAGGTTGCCCCTTATGCTTTTTGGCTGGATACTTTCTGCCTGGACAGCGCGTATGACTATGATCCGGTGTGGGCCAAGTGTGTGGAACTCAAGGTAGCTCCTACGTTCCATTCCCAGGGGATCGGCTGGGGGAGCCGCACCTCCATTTCCAACTTTATGTACAACCACATTGGGCATTTTGCCGCCGCCGGGGAAGCGCTGTGCAAGGCGTTATTTATGGGTGGGGTCACGCGGCGGTTTCCGACACTGAAGTTCGCTTTTCTGGAGTGCGGCGTGGGCTGGGCCTGTAACCTGTACGCCGACATGGTCGGGCACTGGGAAAGGAGAAATCCTCAGGCTCTGGAGAACCTTAACCCCACTAACCTCAACCGCGAACTCCTGGTGGATCTCTACCGCCGCTATGGAGGGCAAGGGATTGTCGACAAACTCAACCAGATGGGGACAGGGCCGATGTTTCTGGGAGGGACGCACGAGGACCCGGCCATGCTCGATGAGTGGGCACCATGTCACATTGAGAGAGCGGAAGACATCCGCGATCTTTTCGTCCCCAACTTCTACTTTGGCTGTGAGGCGGATGATCCGATCAATGCCTGGGCATTTAACAGCAAAGTCAATCCCTTTGACGCCAAGCTGAAGGCAATTTTCAGCTCGGATATCGGCCACTGGGATGTACCGGACATGCGCGAGGTAGTGGCAGAAGCATATGAACTAGTGGAGAAGGGATTGATCACCGAAGCGAATTTCCGTGACTTTGTGTTTGTCAATCCAGTAACGTTGTGGACCGGCATGAACCCGGACTTCTTCAAGGGAACGGCCGTAGAGAAAGATGTAGAGCAGCTCCTGGCTCAGGGAGTCTCATAATAGAGCGGCAAAGAAGAGTGTGATCAATCCTGAGCGCTCCATGCTGAAGTAGAACACAAAAAATTCGTTGACCCTGCTAACGTGCATGCGCAGCCAAGATGGCTGCGCCACCTGGTCGGCGGGCTCCAGTGGGGTGGCACAGGCTTCCAGCCTGTGCGCGGCTTGTCAACAGACTTTTTGGAGTCTACTTAGTCAGGTAGAGTGGGCAGTGCCCACTCTACAAAATTCGCCGAGCACTCGGCCTCTACCTTGCATCCAACGAAATGCGATTTCCGTGCGCCAACAGGTCGGCCACAGTTTGCAAAAACGCGCCGGCTGGCGCGCCATCGATCACGCGGTGATCGAAAGTTAAGCTCAAGACCATCGTCGACCGTTTAGCAATCTCACCACGGTAGATGATCGGCTTCTCAACAATACGGCCCACACCGAGGATGCCGGTTTGGGGGGTGTTAATGATGGGCGTGAAGCCATCGACTCCATACATGCCCAGGTTCGAGACCGTGAAAGTGCCGCCAGAAACTTCCTCTAGTGTCAGCTTACCCGCCCGCGCTTTCTCAGCCAGGCTGCGCGCCTCCTGAGAAATATCTTTTAGTGATTTCTTATCGGTGTTGTGAATCACCGGCACAATGAGCCCTTCGTCCAACGCCACCGCCACTCCCACGCTAATCTGCTCTTGCAGATGAATGGCGTCACCATCAAGAGCCGCGTTCATACGCGCGTGCTGCTTGAGAGCGTGGGCGCAGGCTTGAATAATGAAGTCGGTGTAGGTGGCATTGAACTCACGCTGTACCTCTTGACGCCGGTCGATCAACGGCGTGACATCGACTTCAGTGGTGATCGTCAGCTGAGCACTCCCCTGCAAACTCTTATGCATGCGCTCGGCGATCACCTTACGCATGCCGCGCAGCGGTATACTTTGCGCTGCAGGAGCTAACACCGGTGATGCCGCAGCAGGGGTAGGAGCAGCAACGGGTGCTGGAGCCTGACCTCCCGCGTCAATAACTTTTTGTACGTCTTCCCGGGTCACTCGACCACCCGGCCCAGTCCCGACGACACGAGAAACGTCAATCTTGTGTTCTTCGGCGAGCTTGCGTGCCGCCGGCGTGACCGGCGCGCCCTCACGCCTCCCGCCGGATGGGGCCGCACCTGCAGTCGCGCTTGCGGCTACAGGTGCTGAAGTGGCCGGAGTGGCCGCCGCAGCAACAGCAGGGGCGCCACCACCGTAGCGTGCCGCCACTTCAGCCACGTTCTCGCCAGCCTCAGCAATCACCGCCACTGGCAATCCTACGGGCACAACGGCTTCGATGGGATAGAGCAACTTGGCTACAGTGCCGGCCGCGGACGACTCGACCTCGTAGAGCACTTTCTCAGTTTCCACCTCGAAGAGCGGCTCTCCGGCTTTAATAGCTTCGCCTTCGGCCTTGAACCATTTCTGAATTGTCCCCTCGGTCATGGTCAGACCGAATTTCGGCATGACAACTTCTATCGCCACGATTCCCCCTTATTCCAGTGCTGAGGACTGAGTGCTGAGGACTGAGTCACAAAAGCGTTCAACTCTTCTTCTACTCTTACTCAGTCCTCAGTCCTCGTTACTCAGTCCTTTTATCCTAGCAGTTCCTTCACCGCCGCCACGATTTTGGCGTCATTAGGGAGCACAAATTTCTCCAACGGCGGGCTGAAGGGGATCGGGACGTCAGCCGCAGTCAGCCGCTTTACCGGCGCATCAAGCGAGTCGAATCCCTTGTCCGCGATCACTGCGGCGATCTCTGCCGCGGCACCGGCGCGGAGATGACCTTCATCCACGATCAGCACCTTATGCGTCTTGGCGACGGAGTTCAGGATGATCTCC
>JACQEL010000576.1 GCA_016200595.1 Deltaproteobacteria bacterium | reverse complement strand
GGGTCCAGCGGCTCGTGTTCGATACTGCAGGCGTGGCGGAGTGGGATAGCCGCTTCCTCACTTTTCTCCTGGCGATTGATAAGCTCTGCCGCCAAAAGAACGTCGAGATTGACCATGCCGGTCTGCCGAAGGGCGTGCAAGGGTTACTGCGCCTCGCCACAGCCGTGCCTGAACGGTCAGGAGCG
Source organism: Deltaproteobacteria bacterium (assembly GCA_016200595.1). GTDB lineage: Bacteria > Desulfobacterota > Binatia > Bin18 > Bin18 > JACQEL01. The sequence continues at coordinate 4,664 of JACQEL010000576.1, read as the reverse complement.
CGCCGTGAAGCGGTAAAGGAATCCCGGCTTGTCCGCATTGGCAAGGCGACGCAGGCGAATATCCAGGCGGTACCAGATGTGCTTGACTTCTTAGGCCAAGCGGTGATTGCCTTTGCCCGGCTTTTACGGGGGAAAGCCCGCTTTCGGCGGGCAGACCTTGCCTTAATCCTGCAAGAGTGCGGCGCGCAAGCCTTACCGATCGTCTCGCTCATCAGTTTCCTGGTGGGGTTGATCCTCGCCTTTATCGGCGCGGTGCAACTCCGGCAGTTTGGCGCGCAGATTTATGTGGCTAATCTGGTGGGCATCGCCATGGCGCGCGAGATGGGCGCGATGATGACCGGCATTGTGATGGCCGGGCGGACTGGGGCGGCCTTCGCCGCGCAACTCGGCACCATGATGGTCAACGAAGAGATTGATGCCTTGTCCACCACTGGCCTCCCGCCCATGGAGTTTCTCGTGTTGCCGCGCATGTTGGCCTTGATGTTGATGGTGCCTCTCTTATGTCTCTACGCAGACTTGGTGGGCATTCTCGGGGGTGCGGTGATCGGTGTGAGCATGTTGGATCTGGGGATCGTCCAGTACTACAACCAGACCCAAGCGGCGCTTTCGCTGACCACCTTCGTCCTGGGGCTGATTAAGGCCTCCGTCTTTGGGGTGGTCGTCGCCCTCGCAGGCTGTTTGCGCGGCATGCAGTCTGGGCGCAGCGCGGCCGCCGTCGGGGAGGCTGCTACCTCAGCTGTGGTGACTGGCATCGTGTGGATCATCGTGACCGATGCCCTGCTCACGGTGATTTACGAAGTCTTGAAAGTGTGAGCGTCGTGACAACGGAAGATAGACCGGATCAGCCAACTGCTGCCCACATGGTCATTCGTGATCTCACCATGGCCTACGGCAGTTTCGTCATTCAGCATGATCTCACCTTCACCATTCGGCGGAGCGACATCTTCATTATCATGGGTGGCAGTGGCTGCGGCAAAAGTACGTTACTAAAATGTCTGATCGGGCTAAAAGCGCCGGCCAAAGGTGAGGTCTTGTTCGACAAACACAGTCTGTGGCATGCCGAGCCTCAAGAGCGCGAGCGCATGATGCGCCGCTTTGGTATCCTCTACCAGAAAGGGGCGCTGTGGACCTCGCTCACCTTGGCGGAGAATGTGGCGCTGCCGCTTGAGCAGTATACGGATCTCAGTCCCAGCCAGATTCGCGAACTGGCGTCCCTCAAATTGGCGTTAGTTGGTCTAGGCGGGTTTGAAGATTACTATCCCTCGGAAATCAGTGGCGGGATGCAGAAACGCGCGGGCTTGGCGCGGGCGATGGCCCTCGACCCTGAGATCTTGTTCTTTGATGAGCCGTCGGCTGGGCTCGATCCTATTAGCTCTAAGCTGCTTGACGATTTGATCCTAGAACTGCGCGACAGTCTGAGGGCAACCGTGGTGATCGTCACCCACGAACTGGCCAGTATCTTCGCCATTGGCACGAATTCGGTCTTTCTCGATCCCGAAAGCAAAACCATGATTGCCGAGGGCGATCCCAAAGTCTTGCTGGCGCAGAGCCAGGATCCCAAGGTGCGGCAGTTTCTCACCCGGGGAGAGGAGCATCTATGAGTAGACAAGCAAGTCCGGCAGTCATTGGCGGCTTTGTAGTCGGTGCCCTCGTGTTGGTAGTTGCCGGCATAGTGGTCTTCGGCTCGGGGCGGTTTTTTGCCAACACTTCTCGTGCGGTCATGTACTTTGAAGGTGATATCAAGGGCTTGCAGACGGGGGCGGCGGTAGCCTTCCAAGGGGTGCCGATCGGTACGGTGTCAGAGATCAGGGCGGTGTTCGACCCCCAGAACGCCAAGGTGCAAATTCCAGTCATTGTGGAAATACGTCCTGACAGGATTGAATTTGTCGGACCGCGGCCCCAAGGAGGAGAAGGGATACAGAAATTAGTGCAACGGGGGATGCGAGCGCAACTACAGATAGAAAGCATGGTTACCAGCCAGTTCTTCATCCAACTCGACTTTCACCTGGACGCGCCAGCTGCGGAGTTGAAGCTCGACCCGCTGACCAAGTTGCCGCAGATCCCCACGATTCCGACTACTATTCAGCAAGTGCAACAAATGGTCCGGAAAGCATTGGAGAAGATCGGAGACCTGCCGCTCGAAGACATTGTGAACAGTATTCACACGACCCTGCAGGGCGTCGATCGGCTGATGAACGCGCCTGAAGTGATGGAAGCGGTCCGGAACGTTAATACGACGATGACAGACGTGCAGCAGCTGGTGCGCAACCTCGACAAACAACTCACACCCCTAACCGCCAGCGCCACCGAGGCTATGGGCAGCGTCGGCAAACTGGCGCGCAACGCGGACGAGCATGTCGCGACACTGACAGACAGCCTGAAAGAAACTGTGGGAGCGGTGCGAGTCACGCTCGAAAGTGCCCAAGAGGTGCTCAAGAACGTGAATGGGGTGACGGCGCCGAATTCGCCGGTCGGCTACGAGCTCGTGCAAACCCTGCGCCAGCTCTCTGAGGCAGCCCGTGCGTTGCGCGTGCTGGCAGATTTTCTCGAGCGTAACCCCAATGCCCTCCTGTTCGGCAGAAACGAGGTGAAGGCGCAATGAGGCACCCTGGCTCACTCCTTCCTGCCTTTTTTACGCTTATGGCTCTGGCGCTGCTCGCCGGCGGCTGTAGCCTCGGGCGACCATCGCCGCCGACACGATTGTATGTGTTGACGGCCTTGCCATTGGCGGATGATAGTCAGCGTGCTGCCGGTGCGCCAGGCGTTGCTCTCGCGGTGGGACCGGTGGACTTGCCTGAGTACGTGGACCGGCCCCAGATCGTCACTGGCGACAGTGGTAACGAGATCCAACGGGCCGCGCTTGAGCAATGGGCCGAACCCCTCGAAGCTAACTTTACGCGCGTGTTAGCTGACAATTTATCTGTGCTCCTCAATACCGAGCGCATCGCCGTGTTTCCGTGGAAGGGAGCGGTGCCGATTGACTATCAGGTAGTGGTCGAAGTCACGCAGTTCTTGGGCACACGCAATGGCTCTGTGTCGCTCGCTGCACTGTGGCGCGTGCTGGGCAAGGATGGCAGAGAGGTGTTGGTCAGTCGCCAATCCAGATTTACCGAAGCCACTGGCTCGCAGGAGTACGGCGCTTTGGCGTCGGCAATGAGTCGGACTGTGGCAAGTCTCAGCCGTGAGATCGCCACTGCCATTACTGCACTTCCACGACAAGCGTCCAATACCGCGGCTAGATAGCGGCTCCGCGGGGCATTGGTGTCGACTTAAGAGCAAATCCCGGCTTTCCCTCTGGCGCCGGGCCTACAGGTCCCTTCTCCCCTGGCGGGCAATGGCATTAAGTTAAAGAACGAACCCGTGCTTCGACTTCGCCGCTTCCGCGGCTACGCTCAGCACGAACGGAAAAATTTCCACGATTTTCCCCACCCCGTTCGCCCTGAGCCCTTCGACAAGCTCAGGACAGGCTACGCGGAGCGAAGTCGAAGGGCCGTGTTCCGCCAGAGACCGTGCTAACTTAATGCCATTGCCCCTCGTGGGAGAGGGGAGGGAGGCGCATATGAGAAAGCAGGTAATGCGGGCAATTTCGCCGAACCGTTGCCCCCTCCCTACGAGCCTTGCACCGCTAAACCCGTCCGTAGTAGCATGCCTCTGCATTTTACCTACAGGAGGAAGTACTCATGCAAATCGGATTATTTGCTATAGGTATTGGTCCGAGTGCTGATCCGGAGATCATCACACTCACCGCGCGTACCGCCGAGCAGGGCGGGTTTCACTCGCTGTGGGCCCCTGAGCATGTCGTTCTGCTCGACCAATACGCCTCAAGATATCCTTATTCCAAAGACGGCAAACTGCCGATGCCAAACACGAAGATTGATATTCTGGACCCATTTACCGCGCTGACCTTTGCTGCCGCGCATACTAAGACTTTGCGATTGGGCACAGGTATCTGCCTGTTACCCGAACGCAATCCAGTGGTGACGGCAAAAGAGATCGCCAGCCTGGATAAAGTGTCTGGCGGTCGGTTTGATTTCGGTATTGGCATTGGCTGGCTGGCTGAAGAGTTTACGGCGGTCGGCGTGCCCTGGGAACGGCGGGCCGACCGGACACGGGAATACCTCAAGGCTATGCAGTTATTATGGACCGAAGAGGAGCCCGAGTTCAAAGGAGAGTTCTGCAGCTTCCCGAAAGTCCGTATGTATCCCAAACCGGTGCAGAAGCCGCATCCACCGCTCATTTTTGGCGGCGAGAGCACACCGGCGCTCAGGCGCGTCGGCGAAGTCGGTAACGGCTGGTTCGGGGTGAACGTCACGGTCGAGGATGCGAAGGCGAAAATCGCCCGCATTCGGCAATATGCCCAGGCCGCGGGACGTGATCCCGGAAAGCTGCACTTCTCGGTTTCCCCTGGGCTCGGCGATCCGGTCGAGATGGACCGTATCAAACAATACCGTGATGCCGGCGTGCATCAGGTCGTGGTTGGTGCAATTCCGCGTGATGCGCAGGGGATTAAAGGCGAAATCGAACGCCTGGCCGAGAAATTGGTGGCGCCATCGGCGAAGCTCTAACCGATGAGTGGTGTTCGTGCTGCGATGAGCTGAGATCTAGGAGTAGCGTGTCTACTCCAAATCTGTTCGTGGCAGGAACATGCGTTCATGCTTCGACTT
>JACQEL010000627.1 GCA_016200595.1 Deltaproteobacteria bacterium | reverse complement strand
CTAGTAAGTGAAGTCCTGAGTGCTGAGTCCTGAGTGCTGAGAGGAAAAGAAAAAGGTTTTGCTCAGGACTCATTGCTCAGGACTCAGAACTGACTTCGAGGAGAACCCATGGATTTTAATTACTCCCCAACTGAAGAAAAATTCCGTCAGGAAGTCCGTTTATGGCTCGACGTGAACCTTCCCGAAGACTTGCGCGAAGGGCGTGATGAAGAATTGGCTCAGGATGAGCGCTGGGAGCGGCACAAAACCTGGCATAAGAAGCTCTACGAAGGTGGCTGGGTTGGCATCTGGTGGCCCAAAGAGTACGGCGGCCGTGGCGCCTCAGTCATCGAGCAGGTCATCTTCAGCGAAGAACTCGCTCGGTCTGACGCTCCCGCCGGGGTAAACATGAACGGCATTACCTTGCTTGGGCCCACGCTCATGCACTGGGGCACTGAAGAACAAAAGAATCGCTTCCTCCCAAAGATCTTGCCGGCAGAGGAAATCTGGTGCCAGGGATACTCCGAGCCAGGCTCTGGTTCTGACCTCGCGTCTTTGCAGACGCGTGCGGTCGAGGATGGTGACTCTTTTGTCGTCAACGGACAAAAGGTGTGGACCAGCCAGGCCCAGTACTCAGACTGGTGCTTTCTCCTCGTGCGCACTGACCCCAGCGCCCCTAAACATCAGGGGATCAGTTACCTCCTGGTGGACATGCACAGCCCTGGTGTTACTGTCCGTCCCCTGGTGCAGATCACCGGCGATGCCGAGTTCAACGAGGTCTTCTTTGAAGATGTACGGGTACCCAAAAAGAATCTGGTGGGTGAACTGAACCGTGGCTGGATGGTGGCGATTACGACCTTGATGTTCGAACGAGTGGCAACCGGTGGCTATTTTCGTTTCGAGAAAACCTTGCCGCAGCTGATTGCTTTGGCCCGACATGTCGAACTGGACGGCCGCCCAGCCATCGAGGACACGAGTGTGCGACAGCAATTGGCCCAGTTCGCTATTGAAGTTGGCGCGGTCAAGTACAATGAACTGCGTCGTTTGACCCGCCGACTCAAAGGACAGCCTCCGGGACCAGAAGGTTCACTGGCCAAAATCATCACGACTGAACTGAACTTTCGCATCGCCAACTTCGCGATGGAACTGCTTGGTCCCTATGCGATCTTAGAGAAAGGGTCGCCCTTTGCCATAGATCATGCCCGCTGGTCGCACCGCATGCTCGGCGCCCGCGCCGGTACTATTGCCGCCGGGACGAACGAGATCCAGCGTGGCATTATTGGCGAACGCGTGCTGGGGCTGCCTAAAGGAAGATGAGTGGCGGGCAAGACCTCAATCACTACGGTGCTGTTCGATGCCGGGGGCACGCTCGTCCATCTCGATTATTCCTTTCTGCACAAGGAACTCCGCCAAGCGGGAATTTCCACAAGTCGGCGAGCGATCCGTCGGGCGGAATATGCCTCGCGGGCAGCAATCGACCGGCGCCTGCACGGCCCAGACGCCGACACGGATGAGACCCGACGCCGGCCCTATTTCGCCGTGCTCCTCGACCAACTTGGAGTCGAGGCTGCGACTGCCCAACGTTTGCTCAAGCGCTTCGATGCCGCGCATGCCCAGGCGAACCTCTGGCGGGTCATGCTGCCTTCGACTCCGCGCATACTGCGAGCACTGCGCGACCGCGGCCTTACTTTAGGCGTCATCTCGAACGCAGATGGTCGTATCACGACGATCTTGCAGCAGTGCGGGATCGAACAGTTCTTCCAGGTAGTGATCGACTCACACTTGGTTGGCGTAGAGAAGCCGGATCCGCGTATTTTTCAGCTTGCGCTGGCCCAGACGCAGGCCGAGCCTGAACAAGCGATCTTTATCGGCGATATCTATGGCATCGACGTACTCGGCGCTGAACGTGCCAGGATACGGCCCGTGTTGCTCGATATATTGGACGGCTACGAGGGAGTGCACTGCGAGAAGATTCGTCATCTCGCCGAACTCCATGCAATTGTGTGAAATAGCGATCAGCGAAGGGGGGAAACATGGCAAACAGACTGACAGGTAAAGTCGCCTTAATTTCCGGCGGCGCCCGTGGACAGGGGGCAGTCGAAGGACAGCTCTTCGCCCGGGAAGGCGCGAAGGTTGTCCTAGGAGACGTACTGGAAGCCGAAGGTATGCGCGCGGCGGAAGAGATTCGTGCCCAGGGGGGCGCGGCGGTCTTTATTCGGCTTGATGTGACCAAAGAAGACGATTGGCAGCGCGCTGTTGATACCGCTATCAGCACCTACGGTAAACTCAATATCTTGGTTAACAACGCTGGTATTTTACAAATGGAAGGCGTCGAAGATATTCCCCAGCAAGTGTGGGATCGGGTGATGGCAGTGAACTCGACCGGAGTATGGCTCGGGATGAAGACTGCCGTTCCAGCTCTACGACAGGCGGGTGGTGGCTCAATTGTCAATATTTCCTCCATCTCTGGTCTGATTGGTACGGGCCTGCAGACTGCCTACCAGGCGAGCAAAGGCGCGGTCCGGATCATGACCAAGACCGCGGCAATGCAGTACGCCAAGGAAGGTATTCGTGTCAACTCGGTCCATCCGGGGCCCATCGATACGCCCATGACCACCGACTTGGACCGTGAGCTGTGGCAGATGTTTCTCAATGGGGTGCCGCTCAAGCGTGCCGGCACCTCCGAAGATATTGCTTATGGGGTGCTCTACCTGGCCTCGGACGAGTCTTCGTTCGTTACCGGGTCGGAGCTTATCATCGATGGCGGATACACCGCGCAGTAACTCAACAGCAAGTAATGAGGACTGAGTGCTGAGGACTGAGTAAAAGGCTTCGTTGTCGTTTCTAGTGTTCTTACTCAGTCCTCAGTCCTCGTTACTCAGTCCTTTTAAGGAGGGGCATATGCCGGGCAGACTCGAAGGAAAAGTCGCGTTGATCACGGGTGGAGCATCGGGCATTGGTGAAGCCACGGCGAAACTGTTCGCCACCGAAGGGGCGAAAGTCGTCGTGGCCGATGTTCAGGAGGAAAAAGGCCGGGACGTAGTTGCAGCCATCAAAGCGGCTGGTGGAAAGGCGGCGTTCGTCAAGGCAAATGTTGTGCGCGAAGGTAATGCGAGACGCATGGTGGCGTTTACCGTCAAGAAATATGGCCGCCTGGATATCTTGTTTAACAATGCCGGCGTGGAAAACTCTAAGACTGAAGTCGAGACCAGTGTCCAGGAATGGGACAAAGTCATGGAGGTCAATGTGAAGGGGGTGTTCCTCGGTACTAAATATGCCGTGCCGGAAATGAAGAAAAATGGCGGCGGCTCGATTATCAACACCTCGTCGATTTTCGGACTGGTTGGCTCACCGGGGTTCGCAGCTTATCACGCCTCCAAAGGCGCGGTACGCTTACTGACGAAATCCACTGCCCTGGCTCATGCGGGTGATAAGATCCGTGCTAACGCTATCTGTCCCGGAGTCATTGAGACCCCAATGTTCGCCCAGGTACTGCGTGAAACCCCCAATCCAGACACCGCTCGGGCCGACTGGATGGAGACCGAACCGATTGGCCGGTTTGGTCGGCCGGACGATATCGCGTACGGCGCGCTCTATCTAGCTTCTGATGAATCGTCGTATGTGACTGGTACGGAGTTGGTCATTGATGGAGGATATACGGCGAGATAGCCGTCAGCTATCAGCAGTCAGCTTTCAGCTAAAAGCTCTGACAAGGAGCTTAACGCTCCTTGTTTTCTTGTCTGGCTGATCGCTGAGAGCTGACGGCTGAAAGCTTCTTCGTAAACCATTGACACCTCGCATGACCTCTACTAGCATACGCCCCGCGTGCCGGGGGTGTGCGGACCGCCAATATTTAAGGAGGGCCATCATGGCAGAAGGAAAAGCGAAACGGTTGTGGGCGCTACCAAATGCAGAGCTGACCGTCCCTCGGAGCTTGTTGATGCATGGGGCGCCGAATGATCTCGTCACCGTCCCCAGTCCGGCGTATTTGATTGAGCATCAGAAAGGATTGGTGCTCTTCGACACGGGTTGCCATCCCAAAGTGGCAGATGATCCGGTGGGCTATTGGGGACCGATTGCCCAAGCCATTCAAGTAACTTATCCCAAAGAAGTGTTGCTTGATCGTCAAATCCAAGGACTTGGTTACAAGATGAGCGATGTCAAGTATGTGGTGATTTCTCATCTCCATCTCGACCATACCGGCTACATGCATGCCTTCCCCAACGCGAAGTTCTTAATCATGGCCAATGAACTACGCTACGCCTACTGGCCGGATCCTGACCGGCGTGCGGTGTTCATCCTGAACGATATTCTGCCGACGCGTGACTTCAACTGGATCGAGCTCGACAGTGACTTCGATCTATTCGACGATAGCAGTATGGTTATGCTGAAAACCCCAGGCCACACGCCTGGCGAGAGTTCCCTCTACGTGCGTTTACCCAATCGCAAGATCTTGCTCGTCGGTGACACGATCCACCTGCGTGCGCAACTTGAGACAGGCGCGACCATGCCGCTCGACACTGACCCAACTCAAGCCGCGCTGTCGATCCAGCGGGTCAAGGCCATTCGCGATATGCACGAAGCCACCATCTGGATCACCCACGACCCCGAGGACTGGGTCGAACTGCCACACGCACCGACCGCGATCGAATAAGTGAAGGACGTAGTATGCCAATCTATGAGTACTACTGTCTGTCGTGCGATCTCACCTTCGAGGTGCTGACGGCGCTCAGCGAAGCGGCGAAAAAGAAGCCCTGTCCAGAGTGTGGAAGACGGGCACCGCGGACGGTCTCAGCCTTCGCCATTGCTTCGGGTGGCAACGGCCATCACGATAGTGAAACGCCAATTGTCAGCCAATCGCCGCGTGATCCGCGTCCATTATGCATGCGCTATCCCCAGGTTCCCCTCTCGTGTCACATGGATGAACCCTCATTGAAACGATTCGCTGCCCACACGCAAGGGCGCGGCAACGAATACGACGATAAAGTGGCGAAGCAGACGGAGATTCGCCAACAGCGGGGGATTCCTGAGCCTGTGGTTGCGCCTCCGACGCATGGTCATGACCATCATCACTTCCGTCGTCATGGCGCATCCCAAACCGCAGCACCTGATCACTCGCCTGGCCATTCGCACGATCACGGGCACAAGCCGGCGAAAGGAAAAACTCACGCACACTCCCACGGCGCACACACGCACTAGGCAGCGCCTTGGACCCAAAATTTCCTCTCCCTGTGGAGCCTTGATTCATCAAGGCTCCACAGCAGGACAGGGTGAGTCGCCGTTTCCTCCTACACGAACTCTGTAGCGGTTCAACTATGATTTCATCGCGTTCTATAGTCTCTCTCTGTATCACCATGCTTTTCCTATTTTCCCAATCCGCGTGTTTTTTCTCTGGCGGTGCCACCACGATGAAAAAACAAACGAGCGCCAGTGGCAGCGGGTTTCTCTCGGCTACCGAGCACAACGGACAGTGGGATGCCGACGGACCACCACCGCGAGTCGGTGAGGCGACCAATCGGACTATCTATCGCAAGATGGAAAAATCGGCGGGTTTTTCCATTGCCTACTTCGGCAAAAGCTATGAATTGTCCGACCCATACCCCGCCCGACGCTCACGCATCGCGGCCATTCGGGAAATAGGCACGGATTCAGAGAGCGGCGGGACCGTACATTACTACGAGGTCGAGTTTGACCCGGAAACGAGCGGTTAACTCTTCACTCTTGTAGGATAGGTTATGCAGCCACCTAAGGACACAGCCCGCCACCGCGCCCACATGCCCGAAGGCTCTAGTGGCGTTCTCAATGCTCGTTCCCTCACCACCGCTCACCGGCGCCTCGCTCAATTACTGCAGCCTGGCTTAGCCGTGCTCGATGTCGGGTGTGGCACCGGCGCCATTACCCGCGGCATTGCCGAAGCCGTAGCGCCAAACGGCCGGGCAGTCGGAATTGATGTGCATCCGGGTCTCGTTGAAGAAGCGCGCCGCTTGCATAGCAATGTACCAGGCCTCTCATTCGAGACGGCGGATGTCTACCATCTGCCTTTTCACAACCAGTTCGATATCGTCACTGCCGCTCGTGTGCTGCAGTGGCTGGCCAATCCTCTTGCAGCGCTACAACAACTCGCTGCGGCCGTTAAACCGGGCGGCAGGGTTGTGATTCTTGAGTACAACCACGAAAAAATCGCTTGGCAACCGCCGCCGCCGCTCAGTATGCAGGAATTTTATTCTGCGTTTCTTCGTTGGCGAGCTGACGCAGGAATGGACAATGCCATTGCCGATCACCTGGCAGAGCTGTTTGCCCGAGTTGGATTAACCGACATCTCCGTTACCTCTCAACATGAAATTACTCGCCGCGGCGATGCTGACTTTACTACACGTATCGGTATTTGGGCTGAGGGTGCAGCGAGCCGTGGACAGCAGATGGTGGCCGATGGCGTCATCAGCGAAGCTTTGCGAGCCGCAGCCGAAACTGATTACCGGAACTGGATCAACGAGAGCGCCGCATCACAAACTATGTATCTTCTGGCGGTGGAAGGTCTACGGCCAGCCTAGGCTATGTAAAGAAAAAGAGGGGGATGACGTACTGCCGGAACGCTGCCGATTTAAGTAGAACACAAAAAATTCGTTGCCACTGATAACGTGCATGCGCAGCCAAGATGGCTGCGCCACCTGGTCGGCGGGCTCCACTGGGGTGGCACAGGCTTCCAGCCTGTGCGCGGCTTG
>JACQEL010000600.1 GCA_016200595.1 Deltaproteobacteria bacterium | reverse complement strand
TCGCAGAGTTTATAGCAGCAGGTACGTGCACCAGTGAAGGTGGGGGCGTGTGCTCTCCGCGTCGAGCGCGCAACACACGCTGTCGAACTGGGACGGCGCATCAATGGCAGATGTCAAGCAGCGTCACCGGAAGGGCACGTTGCACCCGATGAAGCCGCGCAGCAAGGCCGACACCAGCAACGGACACATAGCGGAGTTCAGGTCCGCTAAAGAGTTCAAGGCCGAGCGCAGTTCCGATCCTCCCATCGAAAAGGGAACGTTGAGCGCCGGAGTCGAGGTAGACATCGATATCCAGAGCTTGCTCAGGGTGATCCGGGCTTGCGATCTGCAGTGCAAGCACTGGAAATGGGTCTCCCGTCTGAGAACTATAGGTGTAAGCAAACTCGTAGGCATACGACACAGTAGGCATGTCCTACAATCCTATTCTGACCACATCCCTGTCTGCAGCTTCGACATAAAAGAGATAAGGTACCTTAACTCCCTGTGTCCTTGCTTCGGCAACGACCTGCACAGGATCGCCCCCATGTGCAACGATTTTCTCTCCCTCCAGTACAACCCATTCACCAGCAAAAGTTTGTAAGATCTCTCTATGGGTTCTGCGCCACTCCTGTTCATGACCGCGGTAGGTAGTCTGAATCCGTTCCTCGCGGACTGAGTTTTCATCACTGAGACCAGCTTGAGATTCTGCCGCGCCGGCTTCTGGATTGTCTGGCAGGTTTGTTTGTCCGATCGCCATTACTTTGCCCCCCGATACACTCACGCGTTCCTAACTATAGATACGCTATGGGAATATATGGACTTCACAAAGACACTCTCTGTGTGGGTGCCGCCGGCGACTTGTCCGCCAGTGCCACAGCAACACACGGGTAGCAAGCTACCCGTGGCACCCCAAACTCTACATCTGGGTGTGTTATCCCTGTAGCTTCGCTGAGCCTCTTACATCTGCACCCGCACCCGATAGGTGATCTTCACCTCCCCATCCTTCGGCACTGGCACCTCGAACCGCAAGGTGTGAGCGTCAGCCTTTTCATACTTGTGCGAAGCCGATAGCACTTCCCAATCGCCAGGCATCGGTTCGTTCACCCGTACCGTCACTTCCTCTGGTTTGTGGTTGCGCAGCGTGATCTCCCAGCCCATCTCAGAGGTAGTCCGAGCGATGCGCTTATAATCAGTCTGCTTGCGTTTGCCGACCACGTCGAACGCTTCGCCCATCTTGACCTTCACGGTTTCGTCCTTGGGGGTATGATCGATTTGATCCTCGCCGATGAATTGGAGACTGCCGTCTTTATCAGCCTTGTACACACGCACCGTGCCCTTAGGTAAAGGCATCCCCAAATTGTTCTTCTGTGAGTTCTCGATCTCTAGAAATACGCCGATCTTTTCTGTGGGCAACTCGTCATCGGGACTATAAGCGTTGTAAAAATATCCCTGCTGTCCTTGTAGAATGAGACGCTTCGTCACTGGGATGTCGTTGGCAGTCAGCAACGTCATCTGTTTCGTCTGATTATCTTTTACGGTCGTCGGACGGTCGAGCGTGTAGAGGTGATACTCAAAGAAGCCTTCTTCCTTAAACTGCGGCGGTGCTGGCGCTGCCTCAGCAGCCATCACCATGGTTCGTTGATATAAAACCTTGGGCTCGACCCGGTGTACGTCCCCAGCGACCAACTTCAACGTGGCGTTCTTGTAAGTAGCGCCAGACTTATTATCGATCGACACCCAGCCGGAGAGGTCGGCTTTGGTGTCATCCGTGTTCAGTACGGTGACGTAGTCAGCCTGCCAGGTAATCTGATTGGTGAGATACGAGGTTTCGATTTTCTGCTTACCAGCTTTGTCGCTATGCAACAGCCATACTAAGGTGGGTTGAGCAATGAGGCTCTCGGGGATCTGCGGCAAGATCACCCGGCCGGGTAGGCCGATGTATATTTCATTCCCGACCTGGTACACCGGCGAGCCAGTCGTCGACAGCAAGGTAGCGGTCACTATCTGCTCCTGGCCAGTATAGTAGTTCTTGTCGAGCACTTTCACTTCTTTGCCAATATATTTCTCCATGAGTTTTTCGGGACTCAGCAGATCATATTCATAGTTCTGTTCGAGCACCGATAACCCGGGAGTCTGTGCCAGCGGTTTGATATGTACGGTCGCAGGCATGATCTGCGCAGCCACATCCATAAACCGGAGTTCATTCTCGCCTTCGGCTAAGTCGATCTCACGCAGGTCTTTCACTAACCCGATATTCGAATTGTAGATGGTCACCGCCACCTGGGTTTGATCAGTCACCGTACTCGAGAGAGTCCCGGTCTGGGACCAGGCAGGAACGCTTCCCAGGAGGCAAATTAGCAAGAGCGGAATAGCTTTCATTTCTTCTTCGTCCTTTTCTCCCTTTGCCCGTTTCCCTTTGTCGCCTTCTCTCCCCTGACCGCTTTTTCGCGTATCTCTTCGAGCGTCTCAACTGCGCGCCGCAGATGCGGGATGGTGATTGACCCGCCTACTACTAGAATGACGTTAAAGGTCTCAAAAAATTCCTCGTCCGTCACTCCTTCCTCGGCACAGCGGAGCAAATGATAGGTAATACAGTCATCACACCGTAGCACAGCCGACGCGACCAGACCCATGAGTTCTTTCGTCTGGCTTGAGAGCGCGCCGCTGGTATAGACCTGGGAGTCAAGATTGAAGAAGCGCTTGAGCTGTAGGTTGCCCTTGTTCAAGAGCTTTTCATTCATCCGGGAACGAAACTGATGGAACGCGTCGAGTTTTCCAGCCATGATTCACTCTTAGAGATCACCTGCGACAGGCTCAGGATGATCGGATAGGGGGTAAGTGTCATCAATAGTGTCACCGTTCGTGCTGCGCTCGTCGAAGCACGTCCTCAAGGGCTCATTGTAGAGTGGACTCTGGACGTTCACGAGGCAGGGCCAAGCGAACAATTTTCGGC
>JACQEL010000599.1 GCA_016200595.1 Deltaproteobacteria bacterium | reverse complement strand
GAGGTAAAGAGATGACAAACTCAGCTTTAGAGAAGCTGCTACGAGTGAGACATTATGAGACATTAAATGATTCCCAAAGGGCCTATGGATGAGTGAAATACCTGTTCTCCCGCTAACGGCGCCCTCGGTTGAGCGATTGCTTGCCTTCGAACGGCAAGGTCCTTACCAGTTGGGTTTTCTCGAACAGATTAAGGCAGCCCCCACTCAGCCAGCTCCGACCGTTTTCTTCGTTCCAGGGTTTCTTACTGAAGCCGAGGCTTACGAATTCGGACCAATCAAGCCGGATTCGCTTCGAGCGTCATTGGAGCATATCGCCGTGTGGTTCGCTTACGCAAGCCAGGGGGCTCAAACAGCTGGAGATCAGCTAGCGATTCTATGCCAGGAGCGAGATGGTCGTATAGCCGTAGCGTGCGCTATGCGCACGAAAATAGTGGCGGACAGGGAAGACGTGCGCACAGCGCACGCTACCCCAGGCGTACCAATCTCCTGCATCTTGGTTTAGCGCTGTCCTCTCGCATGTCGGCGATTATCCTGCACCCGCTCGGCAGTTGTCAAACGGCATGGGCAGGAGGCTTTGTTGCCGTAAAGAACTCGAAGGAGTAAAGAGGCAACATGCGCTGTGCGAACTGTGGCTCTGACAATCCGGAGGGGACGAAGTTTTGTGGTGAATGCGGGGGCCCCATTCAGACGCGCTGTCCGCAGTGCAGCTTTGAGAATCTGCCCTCGACGAAGTTCTGTCGGGAGTGTGGCACTCCGCTCACCGGTCAGTCTTCTCTGCGACTCCAACCCCAAATTCCGAGTCCTGAGCCTCCACAGAACTACACACCTAAGCATCTAGCGGAGCGCATCCTGGCTGAGCAAACCGCCATGGAAGCACGTGGGTCGCCAGCCGGGGAGCGCAAGACTATCACCGCCCTCTTTGCCGATATTAAAAGCTCGATGGCTCTCATGGAGCACCTCGATCCCGAGGAAGCGCGCTCCCTCATCGATCCCGCTCTCACCCTGATGATCGAGGCGGTCCACCGCTACGAGGGCTACGTCGTCCAGTCCACCGGCGACGGCATCTTTGCGTTCTTTGGCGCCCCCATTGCGCATGAGGACCATCCGCAGCGGGCGCTGTATGCGGCCCTACGCATGCAGGACGAGAGTGGCAAGTACGCTGATACCTTACGGCGAGCCGGGCGGTCCCCCATTGAGGTCCGCATCGGCGTCAACACCGGCGAAGTGGTGCTGCGCTCGATTCGCAAAGATGACCTGCGGGCAGAGTACACCCCGATCGGACACTCTACCGCGTTAGCGCAGCGTATGGAGAGTCTCGCGAGAGCGGGTTCCATTGTGGTCAGTGACCACACCTATAAGCTGACCGAGGGGTACTTTGACTTCAAACCCTTAGGGGCAGCCACGGTCAAAGGTGTCAGCGAACCCATTTCCGTCTATGAGGTGCTCTGCGTGGGGCCACTGCGTACGAGACTGCAAGTGGCGGCCACACGGGGCCTGGTGCGATTTGTCGGGCGGCAGCGAGAGATGGAGCACTTAAAGAGGGCTCTAGAAGAAGCCAAGACGGGGCGGGGGCAGATTATCGGCGTGATGGGCGAGCCAGGAGTCGGTAAGTCACGCCTCTTCCATGAGTTCCTCCGGGCCTATGCTCAGACGCCCCTGCTGCTCTGCTTAGAGACCTTCTCGGTTTCCCACAGCAAAGCCTATCCCTATCTGCCACTGATCGACTTGCTGAAGAATTACTTTCACATCGCCCCGCAGGACGATGAGCGCAAACGCCGTGAGAAGATTGGTGGCAAAGTGCTCATGTTGGATCGCAGTCTCGAAGACACTCTGCCCTATCTCTTCACGCTGTTGGGGATTGCCGAACCCGCTTCCTCCTTGCAACAGATGGATCCCCAGATCCGCAAGCAGCGCACCTTCGAGGCGATCAAGCGCCTCCTGGTACGCGAGAGTCTCAATCAACCGCTCCTGCTCCTCTTTGAAGACTTGCACTGGCTGGATACGGAAACCCAAGCCTTCCTCATTCTGCTCAGTGAGAGCATTGCCACGGCCAAGATCCTGTTATTGACCAACTACCGACCCGAGTACCAGCAGGCGTGGGGAAACCGGAGCTTCTTCTCCCAGCTGCGGCTTGATCCTCTTGCACAGGAGGATGCACAGGAGTTACTGCGGGCACTGTTGGGAGATGATCACGCATTACGATCCCTCAAGCAGTTCATCCTGGAGAAGACCGAAGGCAATCCCTTCTTCATGGAAGAGCTTGTGCAAGCATTGGTGGAACAGGGGGTGTTGGAACGCAGCCTCAGTGTCGGGGTAGGGCTCAGACCTGCCCCGACGGTGAACTTCGCCGAGCTGCGTGTCCCGACGACCGTGCAAGCGGTGCTCGCCTCCCGCATTGACCGTCTCCCGCCCGCAGAAAAGAGCCTCCTGCAGATGCTCTCGGTGATCGGTAAAGAGTTTTCGTGGAGCTTACTCAAGCAGGTCGTGAACCAGCCTGAGGCTGAACTGCCGCACTCACTTTCTCATTTGCAAGCCGCAGAGTTCATTTACGAGCAGCCGGCGTTTCCTGAGGTGGAATACACCTTCAAACATGCGCTGACGCAGGAGGTGGCGTACAACTCGCTGCTGATTGAGCGGCGTAAGGTGCTGCATGAAAGAACGGCGCAGGCGATCGAGATGATCTTTCACTCCCAGTTAGAGGACCATTATGGCGATCTCGCGCATCACTACCACCGCAGTACCAACACTGAGAAAGCAGTGGAGTACCTCGGCCTTGCCGGGCGACAGGCGGCGCAACGGTCGGCCAATACAGACGCGCTCACTCACCTGACTACTGCCTTAGAGCTACTCAAGACTCTGCCGGAGACGTCCGGGAGGGCCCAGCAAGAGCTCACGCTCCTGCTAGCCCTGGGTTCTACGCTGCGAGCGAGCAAGGGGTTTGCCGCTCCAGAAGTGGAAATGGCCTACTCCCGGGCTCGAGTGCTCTGTGAGCAGATCGGAGAAATCCCGCAGCTCTTCTCTACCCTACGTGGGTTGTGGGGAATCTATTTCGCGCGTGGGCAGTCGCCGAGGACACAGGAATTGGCAGTGCAGCTCCTGCAGGTGGCGGAACACGCGCAAGATCCCACGCTCCTGCCGGAGGCCCACCACGTGATGGGAATGGCTTCCTTCGCTCTTGGAGAGTTGACCGCTGCTCGGACACACTTGGAGCAAGGGATCGCTTTGTACGATCTCCATCGCCAGCCCTCCCTCTCCTTTCTCTACCCCATGGATCCCGGGGCGGCCGGCCGCTCCTGGCTGTCTGAGATTTTGTGGTATCTTGGCTACCCAGACCAAGCTCTCAAGCAGAGCCAGGAGGCGCTCGCTCTCGCGTACGAGATCCCTCATCGCCTCACCCTCGCTGGGGCCCTCTCACATGCTGCGGCACTCCATCGCTTCCGCGGGGAACTGCAACTGACTCAGCAGCACGCCGAAACGCTGAGAACACTGGCAACGGAGCAAGGGTTTTCGTTCTACTTGGAGATGCCTACTGTCCTCCAGGGCTGGTTCATGGCTGAGCAGGGAAAAACGGAAGAAGGCGTTGCTTGCCTGCGCCAAGGTATGGCGGCTTTGGAGGCCACAGGCGGAGGCTCACTATATTCTCCTTTCCCAGTCTTACTAGCTGAAGCCTATAATAAGGCCGGACGCGCAGAAGAAGGACTCTCTGTAGTCGCCGAGGTGCTAGCGGAAGTGCACCAAGACCGGAGTCGCCACGAGTCGGAGCTATATCGGCTCAAAGGCGAATTGTCACTGCAGTCCGGAGTCCGGAGTCCGGAGTCCACAGTCCACAGTCCGGAGTCCGAAGTCTCCAACCCCCAATCCCTAACCCCCAATCCCCAAGCGGAGGCGGACGCCGAAGCGTGCTTTCAGAAGGCCATCGAGATTGCTCGGAAGCAGAGCGCGAAGTCGCTAGAGCTGCGAGCGGTGATGAGCTTAAGTCGGCTCTGGCAGCAGCAAGGCAAACGGCAAGAAGCTCACATGCTGTTATCAGAGATCTACCACTGGTTCACTGAAGGGTTTGAGACCAAAGACTTGCAAGACGCCAAGGCACTACTGGAGGAGTTGGCGGAGGGCTGCTCATGACCTTCTATGAGGTGCTCGATCAAGTTGTAGCCCTGCTGCAACGCCAGGGGCGGGTCTCGTATCGCGCCCTCAAGCGCCAGTTTGCACTGGACGATGAGTACGTGGAGGATCTGAAGGCTGAACTCATTGAGGCTAAGCAGCTCGCGCGCGATGAGGAGGGCAAAGTGCTGGTGTGGACCGGTGCTTCGCCAGTGCAAAGTTCCGAGTTCCAGGTTCCAAGTTCTCACGCAAGCAACCGGCAACTCGAAACGAGACACGTTCCTCCGTTTTCTCAGGACTCAGGACTCAGCACTCAGCACTTATCCGCCGAGCGTCGCCAGCTCACGGTGATGTTCTGTGACCTGGTGGGCTCGACGGCGCTCTCGGCCCAACTCGACCCTGAAGAATTGCGGGAGGTAGTGCGCGCCTATCAAGCGACCTGCACCGGCGTGATCCGACGGTACGACGGGCATATTGCCCAGCACCTGGGCGATGGCCTACTGGTCTACTTCGGTTATCCCGCGGCTCATGAAGACGATGCCCAACGGGCCGTGCGAGCGGGGCTGGAGATTGTCGGAGCAATCAGGGGCCAGGGGTCGGGAGCCGGGGGTCGGAAAGAACGGCAACCCATAGGCACAGGGGTATCACAATCATGGCAGGTACGTATTGGCATTCATACGGGCCTTGTGGTGGTGGGTGAGATCGGCGGCAGTGACAAGCGTGAGGTCCTGGCCTTGGGTGAGACGCCCAACGTGGCTGCCCGGCTCCAAACCCTGGCCGCGCCGGACACAGTGGTGATGAGTGGGGCGACCTATGGCTTGGTGTCGGGGCTGTTCGAGTGTCAAGACCGTGGTCCCCAAGAGTTAAAAGGCGTCTCGACTCCGCTGCCGCTGTACCGTGTTGTCGGCGAGAGTGCGGCGCAGAGTCGCTTTGAGGCGGCGGTGCACAAGGGCTTGACGCCGCTGGTGGGTAGAGCCGAAGAACTCGCCCTGCTGCAGCGGCGCTGGGAACAGGCCAAAGCCGGCGACGGCCAGGTGGTGCTGCTGAGCGGCGAGCCCGGGATTGGCAAATCCCGGCTGCTCCAGGAACTCAAAGATCAGCTTGAGCGCGCGGGGGTGACGCGTATTGAGTTCCGCTGCTCCCCCTATCACCAGCACAGTGCGCTGTATCCGATCATCGACCACCTGCAGCGCCTGCTCCAGTTTGCACGAGAGGATCCGCCCGCCGTCAAGCTGGAGAAACTCCAGCACACGCTCAGCCACTATCACTTCCCTCAGGCCGATACGTTTCCGTTGTTGGCGGCTTTGCTCTCGCTGCCCTATCCGGAGGGCATGCCCCCCATCACGCTGAGTCCGCAGAAGCAGAAGCAGAAGATGCAGGAAGCCTTGGTGGCGTGGATCGTCGAGGAAGCGGACAAGGCTGCCGTGTACTGTGCCTAGGAAGATCTGCACTGGGCCGATCCCTCCACGCTGGAGGTGCTCACGCTCTTCCTTGACCAAGTGCCCACGACTCGGCTGTTGGCGCTGCTGACCTTTCGCCCCGAGTTCATGCCACCCTGGGGGAACCGCTCGCACCTCAGCCAGATGACGCTGAGCCGGTTAGGGCGCAGCCAGGTCGAGGCGATGGTCGAGCGGGTCGCGGGCGGGAAAGCCCTGCCAGCTGAGGTAGTGCAGCAAATCGTGGCCAAGACCGATGGCGTGCCTTTATTTGTCGAAGAGTTGACCAAAACAGTCTTGGAGTCTGGGTTGCTGCAGGAAGAGGCCGACCGTAACGTAGGGGCACGGCGCGCCGTGCCCCTACCAACGCTGGGCATTCCCGCCACCCTGCATGATGCACTCATGGCCCGGCTGGATCGGCTGGGACCGGCTAAAGAGGTCGCCCAACTGGGCGCCACCCTCGGGCGGGAGTTTAGCTATGAGCTCCTGCAGGCGGTCTCCCACCTGGATGAAGCGACGTTACAGCACGGGCTGAAGCAGTTGGTCGCGGCGGAGCTGGTGTATCAGCGCGGGCTCTTGCCACAGGCACACTATCTCTTCAAGCACGCGCTCATTCAGGATACGGCCTATCAATCGTTGTTGAAGAGCACCCGGCAACAGTATCACCGCCAGATTGCCCAGGTGCTAGCGGAACGCTTCCCTGAGACCGTCGAGACGCAGCCCGAGCTAGTGGCTCACCACTACACTGAGGCAGGCCTGATAGAGCAGGCCCTGCCGTATTGGCAGCGAGCCGGTGAGCGAGCCAGCCAGCGCTCGGCTTATGTAGAAGCGGTTGCTCACCTCACCAGGGGGCTGGAATTGCTTAAGGTCCTGCCGGACACGCCTGAGCGTACCCAGCAAGAGCTGAACCTACAAACCACCCTTGGCCCAGCTTTGATGGCCGCCAAGGGTTATGCAGCCCCGGAAGTGGAAAAAGCCTACGCCCGGGCGCTCGAACTGTGCCGGCAGGTGGGGGAGACCCCTCGGCTCTTCCCAGTGGTGATGGGACTGCGGGTGTTTCATTTAGTGCGAGGGGAATTACAGACGGCACGTGAGCTGGCGGAGCAGACCATGCGTCTGGCCCAAAGCGTACAGGGTCCGGTCCCCCTCATGAGGTCCCACGTTGCACTGGGGGAGACCTTGTACTTCCTGGGAGAGTTTGTCCAAGCTCGAGGACACATGGAGCAGGGGTTTACTCTCTACGATCCGCGGCAGTTACGCTCTCCCCGGGCGTGGGTAGACGACGGGATGGCTTCCTTATCCTATACAGCCTCAATCCTGTGGAATGTTGGCTATCCGGACCAAGCCCTGAAGAGGAGCCGCGAAGCGCTCACCTTGGCCCAGGAGCTGTCTCATCCCTATAGCCTGGGTTTTGCCCTATTCTTTGCTGCCAAACTCCATCAGTACCGTCGCGAAGGGCAACTGACCCAAAAGCGGGCAGAGGCGACCATGACCCTCTCGACCGACCAGGGGTTTCCGTACTGGTTGGCGATGGGAACTACCCTGCGGGGCTGGGCGTTGGCCGAGCAGGGACAAGGAGAAGAGGGGATTGCGCAGACCCGCCAGGGCCTGGCCGGCTACCGAGCCACAGGGGCAGAGTTGGCACAGCCGTATTTTCTTGCTCTGTTGGCCGAGGCGTACGGAAAAGGAGGACAGGCCGAAGAGGGGCTAGGCGTGCTGGCCGAGGCACTGGCTATGGTGGACAGAAGTGGGGAGCGTTTCTACGAGACGGAGCTGTATCGGCTCAAAGGCGAATTGGCACTGCAGTCCGGAGTCCGAAGTCCGAAGTCCGAAATCCCCAGCACCCAACACCCAACACCTAGCACCCAAGCGGAGGCGGAAGCCGAAGCGTGTTTTCTGAAGGCTCTCGAGATTGCCCGTCAGCAGCAAGCCAAGTCGCTGGAGCTGCGGGCGGTGATGAGTTTGAGTCGGCTGTGGCAGAGACAGGGCAAGAAGGACGAAGCTCACAAGATGTTGGCCGAGATCTACGGCTGGTTCACCGAAGGGTTTGACACCAAAGACTTGCAAGAGGCCAAGGTGCTGCTGATGAATTTTGATGAATAAGATCGGCAATTGAGTCCTTGGTGGCACGGGCTTCTAGCCCGTGCGCTGGACAGGCTGGAAGCCTGTTCTACCATTTTCTGGTCAACGGTCGCATTACCGATTTTGCTTGTCAAATCTCATGAGGAGCTGTCGTCTTAACGCTGTTCATTAGGCCATCACTTCATAGGATACAATTTGTGTTAGGCGTTGGCGCCGTAGTATCGTTCCCTCATGCGCCGGCAGTACGCCGTGAGATTCAGCAGCGACCGGGCATAAGTATTAAGTTCCGATTCGTACCCTGTCCAGAGGAAGTGCACGAGAAAGCCGTACGCCGTCGCATCCAGAGAGGTTGGCTGCTCACCCATAAAGTATAGGCGGTCACCGAGAAACGCCGAGAGTGCAGACAAATCCGTCTTGGCAATATGGATCACCTCCTCGGAGGAGTGACGGCCCATGCCCTGACCATAGTACTGCTTCAATATGGACTCACGGAGGGGGTTAAGGTCTGGAGGAGGATCCCCGAGAGCCCGCGCGTATTGCACCAAGGCGATCTCTTTGTGAAGCACCCAGCGTTCGTGAATGGTGCCTGCCCAGTACAGATTCTCTTCGATCAAACGCTGCATCCCGAGTGCGGTGGCGTGGTCTCTCGGTGAGAGGTGGCCATCGAGCTTGTCCCCATAAGTGGCTTTCAGATACTCGATGATGAGGGTCGAATCCCCGAGCTTCTTGCCGCGGTCTTCAATGGCCGGCAACTTTCCCTTCGGCGCCTCCCAATAGTTCACTCGCACGGTCTGGTAAGGAAGCTCGACCATCCGTAGATAGGCGTCAAGCTTCGTTACGAATGGACTGAGGTCGGGGAGGCCCCAAATCGGGGCGAACTGATAAAGTGTAATCATGAGCTTTTTTCCTCCAGAATGGCAAAGCTACAGCGCCCTTGCCTGTTATAGTAGAGACGCGACATGTCGCGTCTCTACAGGTGCTCGCGGGGCGCATGTGCATGAAAACCGCTCTAAACCACAGGACCGTACGACGCAGGTCTCTGCAGGCCCACCGCGCTGAGATACTCCCCGTAGTACTCCTCTAACCGCTGGACTACGTCCTTGAGCCCCAGGGTCTTCGCTTGACCCGGCAGCTCTGCGAAGACCGGCGCGAAAGCCTGCACCGCCCGCGCGGCAATGGGATACCACTTATTGACCCAGCTCTGGATGACTTCCTGATTGCGCGGCCTATCTTTCATGGCCATCGTGACCAGCGCCTGGCTCCACTGCCGATGCCACTGACAATCTTCGTTCAGCGAGTAGAAGATCTGCCCGAGCATGTAGTCACCCTCTTGCCGACCGAGGTCACCTAGGTGTTTCATGAACAGCTCGTCCACCAGTGGTTTGAGGACCAAATTCAGCCCCACGAAAGACTCCCCCCAGTCGTAGGTGACCAGCAACTTTTCGATCGCTTCCCGCAAAGGCTGCCACAGCGGATCGTCTTGCCAAAGGGTTTTACTATCCTCGGCAAAACCGGGATGGACAAGTTGGAGTTGCCGCACGCGGTAGGCAATCCGTTGCACTCGCCGCATCTCGTCCGCCGCCTGCATCGCTCCAACGATTGTGATCCGTCCGCTCGGACCCATCTGTCCGACGTACGCCCCGATCATTTGTAAGCCGTGGCCGGGGTAACGGAAAGGCGCCACCGTACGCTCCAGTATCCGCATCCAGGCCGCGGAAAGCCCGGAGTCGTAACCGGTCGTTTCGATCTCCTCCAGGAGGCCATCGACGAAAATTTCCTTCGTCCGCTGCAAGTCGGTGTACTTGGTGTAGATCGTTTCTCGTGGGTCGTAAAACTTCTCCCAGGAGCTACAGGTCAGGGGCGAGTCTTCCTGATACTGCTTGTACCACTGGGTCAGGGGGACCTCGAGTTCGAACCTTTTCCCGGTGAATCCCTCTCCGGTATAGCTGTGGAGCTTGGAAGTCACGATCTCATACTCGTTGGGCATCCGCCGCTGCTGTAGGAGATGCCAGTAGGTTTTTTGCTGCGCCATAGTTCCCTCCGGCCGGATAGGAAGCTTTTCCTTACCCCTGCCCTACCGTCGCGGTGAATTGCCACACCGCTTCGTCCGTAGTGAGTTGGATCGCCCCCTTAAAGGCAGACATAATCATTTCCAACTCCCCGGGGAAGCGAAAGGACCGTCCCAGATGCTCTTCGATCGCCTCGCGTGTCACGATGCAGCGCCCGGGAACCAACACGCGCAGATAGGCTCCCCGGTCCATCACCAGCACGTCCTGATTCAGGTCCTTGATGGCCGCGACAACGGCACTGCCAATGGTTCCGGCCTGCAGGACAGGGCCGACATGGTCGTAGACGTTGGTACTTGTGCTGCTCATGATTTTTCTCTCCTGGGCGCCACAGGCCCTTCCCCCGGTTGCGCCTGATCCACATCGACGAGAATATCGCCATTCTGGACCTTTATCGCGAACGCCTCCAGGCAGGCGTTGTCCGGGTTGATACCCGCACCGGTGCAGGCGTCAAACTCCCACTGGTGGGTGGCGCAGGTCAACACGGTCCCGTCTAGTGAGCCCGCGTGCAAAGGTGTCCGTTTGTGAGGACAGGCGTCTTCGTACGCGTGGATAATATCGTTAATGTTGATGAGCAGAACGTGTTTCCCCTCCACCATCACACTCGTCATCTCTCCACTCCACAGGTCATCCAGGGTAGCCACCTTGTGAAAGGCCATCTTACTCCCCACAAATCACATCGAACCGTTCTAGCGCCTCGAATCCGGCCTGAACGAGGGTGAGCTTGGGATCGAGCACCCTCTCCTGATAGATCACCTGCACCTTCTCCCGCGGAGCGACCCGGATGCTGGCTCCGTCTTGGAGCTGCTGTGCGAGGTCCTGGACCGTCTCGTTCTCCTCAGCGACAATCAGCAGGCCGATCGTATCACCCTGCAGAAATCCGTAGAGCGGTATTGGCATGTGAGCCTCCTTAACGAGTGCTAGT
>JACQEL010000598.1 GCA_016200595.1 Deltaproteobacteria bacterium | reverse complement strand
ATTGAAGCCTTCTCACGGCGTGGCGGGAACCCTTGTTTGGGAGGAAAGCCGAAGAAGATATCGGTGCCCATACGTCCGTTATTCCCATTAGGCCGGACATAAAACTTACCGTCTGCAACTACTGCGAGGGATGCTTCGTCAATCTTCCTATCGGACAACTTATTTATAGTGTTGATCAGAGTGCAAAGATTCCGCTTGTCGACAGCGATACTTCCCTTAGCGACCCAGATACCGCAAACGTTGCTCTGATCATCTATAATGAACTCCCATGAACGGTCTTGAGCCGAACTTAAACGATCTGTTGGGTTGTCACGCTGCCCATTTTGAGGATTTGCCTTTGAAGATGCCTTGCATGGCCATCCAAAGTGATCCGCAGCCTCTTGGCTCATTCCACATAGGGTGCACTTACGATTCTTGAAGCTGTGGGACATGAAGGTCACCCCCGCCTATGTTGCAACCACGTAGCCTCAATTTACAACACAAAAGGCATCTTAAGTCACACCTCTGCTATCCTAATCTCATACACCTTTCAAGCTTTATTTCGGTCCCTTACCGCACTTTGGGCATTTCAGCCAATATTTGTACCGTGGAGACCACTCATGCCCACAATGAGGGCATACGGCTTTGCGAAATGATCTCCTCAGGACCGCCACAGGTCCCTTTCTGCCGTTGACTGATTTTCTGACTCTCGGTGGCAATTTCACAGGTGGTTTCATTAATCTTTTTCTATCAGAGTCAATGTTCCGTTGATCCACACTTCCTCTTTCCTCCTTTTCCTAACCTCGAATCTATACTACGGGCTTCCTAATCAGATAATCGCTGAGCGTTTTCAACAACCGTCTGTGACGCTCCGACGAAATTGCTCCAATAGAGCCAATAACCCTGCTCCGTGGCAAAACTGCCAGAAATCCAAGTCGTATCAACGATTCTGACAACAAGCCGCTCGTTGCGAAATCCGTGTCAGCGCGCGAGATAATCTCATCAAAATCCTTAACCTGGTGGTGAAGTTGCGTACTCACGCCGCAAACAAGAAAATCTCGGTATGGTGGCATTTCACGCAGGATAATCGCAGGTCGGTTTTTGACCTTACCATCTGCTTGCGGGATGGGCGTAAGAACAATATCACCTTCTTTCATATTCCGGGTTCGGCTCTTTGATCAAATCTAACGAGTACTCAAGCTCGTCCTCTCCATAAGCATTTTCCAATCCTTTGCTCGACAAGAGCAGCCACGGCTCCCGATCCTCGTCGGATTTTTGCTCCGGTAAAACGGTAACGAGGAGTTGAGTATCGGGTTGCAAATCACACGGTTCGTCTAAGCGAATGTGTTGACCATCAAAATGCGCGCGGACGGTTCGCAAGCTCACCTTTGTTTTCTCCTTGACCTTCACCGGGGTAAATCTAGATCTCTACTTTCTAGGCTTCTGTTTCCTGGGTTGCCGCTGCTGTCAAGCCGAACTTCTCGCGCACTTTGACTTCAACGACTTGGGCAATGTCTGGATGCTCCCTGAGATAGTCCTTAGCGTTCTCTCGTCCTTGACCAATGCGCTCGCCGGCGAACGAGTACCAGGCACCGGATTTTTCGATGATCCCCTGGTCGGCGCCGATGTCGATCAACTCGCCTTCTTTCGATATCCCGCTGCCGTACAGGATATCGAACTCCGCTTCTCTGAACGGCGGGGCAACCTTGTTCTTCACCACCTTGACCTTGGTACGGTTGCCGACGACTTCTTCTCCTTGCTTCACCGCGCCGGTACGGCGGATGTCGAGGCGTACCGAGGAGTAGAACTTGAGCGCGTTGCCACCGGTGGTGGTCTCGGGGTTACCAAACATCACGCCGATCTTCATGCGAATCTGGTTGATGAAGACCACCAGCGTGCGTGAGCGCGAGATCGTACCCACGAGCTTGCGCAGCGCCTGGGACATCAGCCGGGCCTGGAGCCCCATCTGCGGCTCGCCCATCTCGCCTTCGATCTCCGCCCGCGGCACCAGGGCGGCCACCGAGTCAACCACGATCACATCGACCGCGCCGCTGCGCACCAGGGTGTCGGTGATCTCTAAGGCTTGTTCGCCGTTGTCGGGCTGGGAGACGAGCAACTCGTCGGCTTTCACTCCGAGTTTTTGCGCGTAGCCCATATCCAGGGCGTGCTCGGCATCAATGTAGGCGCACGTCCCGTTTTCTTTCTGCGCCTGGGCGACAACGTGTAAGGCCATAGTGGTCTTGCCCGAAGCCTCAGGACCGTAGATCTCCACAACCCGGCCGCGTGGCAGGCCGCCGATGCCGAGGGCCAGGTCCAGGCTGAGCGAGCCCGTGGAAATAGTGGGGATGTCACGAATGATGCCGTCCGCTCCCAGCTTCATGATCGAGCCCTTGCCGAACTGTTTTTCAATCTGACTGACGGCTAAGTCGAGAGCACGCTCACGATCTTTATCATTAGCCATATGATTCTGCTCCTTCACACGCTGCTGAACGTATCATTTCCGTGCTTCGCCAGGGCCTGTTCTGCGCCCAGCCGAAGGGGTGAACATAGGGCTCTCTACCCTTGTCAGGATTGCTGGAGAGGAGCTGATCCCAATGAGGTGTAGACCGCCCCATCCGGCCGTAACTCGCTTTGGTACAAGGTCACCTGATCGATAGTGCTCTCGCCAAAACGGGTATGTTCGTATTCTTTGACTCCAGCGAGTACGTGTTCCCAACCGCGCAGCGAACGCACCCGGCCCAGCGTCAGATGCGGGGTGAACTCTCGCTCTTCCGGCGGGAAGTCAAGCGGCAGCAGTGCGGTCTCGATCGCTTCGCTTATGTCTTGGAGTCCCTCTCCGCTGAGTCCAACCCATAAGACGCGCGGTCGTCGCAGATGAGGAAACGCTCCCAATCCCTGAGCCAGAATGTGGAGCGGTAACCGGTCGCGCAGCGTTTCGCGCAGCGCCGCTAAGATGGGCTCGACCTGATTGCGTTCAATGTCTCCGAGAAACTTTAGCGTCAAGTGTAAGCCTTCCACACGAGTCCAGCGGATATCGCCTTTTGCTTCCTGCAGGGCCACACGTACTTTCGCTATTTCTTCGATCACCGGAGCTGCCAGACTAACCGCGATGAAGGCGCGAATCAAGGGGAGAACCTCGGAAAAAATGATGAGTGATGAGTGAAGAATGATGAATTGAAGAGAAAAAGATTCTTAACTCTTAACTCTTAACTCTTCATTCTTAACTCTTAACTTACCTCCTAATGAAGCCGGATTCGGCGATCGTGGTACCCACCAAGGCGCGTCGCACCCAATCGAGCACGAGTTGCGAGACCAGAGTCTTGATCCATTCACGATTTCCCCAAAGTTGGTAGCGGCGCGACACGACAGTCCCGTCCATTGCCAGAGCCAGACAGGCCGTGCCTACTGGTTTGTCTGGTGTCCCTCCCTCGGGGCCGGCAACGCCAGTGACCGCCACGCCAATATCAGCTCCCAACCGTTCTCGTATTCCTATCGCCATCTCCCGCACGGTTTCTTCGCTGACGGCGCCGTGCTGCTTCAGGGTTTCTGGCTGAACGCCAAGCAGCGCGGTCTTGGCCGTATCAGCGTAGGCAACCACCGTACCTTGGAAATAAGCGGAACTGCCCGGGACATTGGTGAGCCGATGGCTCACTAAGCCACCAGAGCAGGCCTCGGCCATTCCCAAGGTTTTGCCCTTGTCCTTGAGTAAGCGGCCCACGACCTCTTCCATCGTCACATCACCCTCGCCGTACACGAACGAACCAATGCGCGTACGGATGCGCTGAGACAATTCTTCGAGTCTCGTTTCGACCTCGTCCGCTTTCCCGCGCACGGTTACCCGCATAGAGATCTGGGGAAAGTTTGCGCGGAACGCGAGGCGACCTTCTTCCTCACTCACCGTGCCGGCAACCATCTCATCCAGGCCAGATTCGCTGATGCCAAAGGTCTGGAACGTGCGCGTGAGGAACACATCTCCGTCGCCCCGCATCTCGCGCAGCCAGGGCAGCACGGTCTCTTCCATCATCGGCTTCATCTCACGCGGGACCCCGGGGAGGATGATGAGATGTTTGCGGCCATGCGGCGTATCAAGGTCTAACCGGTAGCCAGGCGCGGTGCCCAGGTGATTGGCAATGATGACCGAACCGGCCGGGAAACGCGCCTGTTTTAGGTTATTTTCCGGCATCGGCCGGTTGAGCGAGGCAAAGACGCGACGGATGCGTTCGGCTACCTCTTCGGAGAAGAACAGATCGACACCGGCAACCTTAGCCACCAGTTCGGTGGTGAGGTCGTCAGCGGTTGGGCCGATGCCACCGGTAGAGATAATGACATCGGCCTGGGTAATGGCTTGCTGCCAAGCCCAGATGATGCGCTCAGCGACATCTCCTACGGTAAGGACCGAGACGACCTCGATTCCCGCTTCGACCAGTTTATCCGCGATATAGTT
>JACQEL010000597.1 GCA_016200595.1 Deltaproteobacteria bacterium | reverse complement strand
TTTCCGTTCGTGCTGAGCTTGTCGAAGCACGCAGACAGGGAGTCACCAGCCTGCCAATATTTTGATATGCACCCCATGACCGCTGTCTTCGCGTGAAAGTCTCATTCATGACAGCTCTGCCAGCAATGCCCTGGCTTCCTGCAAGTCAGCCGTAGCAAACCCCTCAGTGAACCAAGAGTAGATCTCCGCCAGCATCCGCCGAGCCTCTCCGCGCTTACCCTGCTGCTGCCACAGTCGGCTGAGGCTCATCACCGCCCGTAGCTCCCACGACTTCGCTTGCTGCTGGCGGGCAAGATCGATGGCCTTGACAAAGTACGCTTCGGCCTCCGCCTCCGCGTGGGTGCGAGGTGTTGGGTGTTGGGTGTTCGGGACTCCGGACTGCGGACCTCGGACTTCGGCCTGTTTTAGCGTCAGCGTTCCTTGTAGTCGGTACAGCTCCGCCTCGTAGAAATGCTCCCCGTTTTTGTCCAGCACAACCAGTGCCTCGGCCAACACCGTCAGCCCGTCCTCTATTTGCTCCGCTTTCCCGTATGCCTCGGCTAGCAAGGCAAGAAAATACGGCCGCAAGAGTTCTTCCCCCATGGCCTGGTGGGCCGCCAGCCCCTCACGGATCTGGGCAATACTTTCCCCTCTCTCTCCCTGCTCGGCCAGTGCCCAGCCCTGCAGGACCATCCCGTTCGCCAACCAGGTCGGAAACCCCTGCTCGGTTGAGAGGGTAATAGCCGCCTCGGCTCGCTCGTGAGCCGCCTGCGTCTCTCGGCGTAATTGATGGAGCCCAGACGCAAAGAACAGGGCATAAGCGAAGCTGAAGGGATGAGAAAGCTCCTGCGCCAGAGTCAGCATCTCGTCACTCCTCCTCAGCGCCTGGTCTGGGTAGCCCAGCAGCCACAGCACCCAGGCCGCTTCGGAGAGGCAAGCCACCCCGTGGTCGAGCCAAGAACGAGGCTGTTGAGGATCGTACAACGCAATTCCCTGCTAGGCGTGGGCGCGGGCAACGGCAAACTCTCCAAGAAAGAGCAGGATTATCGGCAACACTGACTGGGTCGCCGTGATGAGGGCTGGGTCTTGGACGCGCTGGGCCAGGCTGAGGCACCGTTCCCCCAATTCACGTGCCGTCTGGTACTCTGCCCGCACCGTATAAAATATCAACAGTCCGAGCAGCATCGGGAAGAGCTGCGGGGTCTCCCCTACTTGCCGACACAGCTCTCGCGCCCGGGTGTACGCGCGCTCCACTTCCGGAACTCCATAGCCTTTGGTGGAGATCAGCGAAGGGCCAAGGGTCGTTTGCAACACCAGCTCGTGCTGGCTGCGCTGTGGTGTGTCTGGCAAGATCTGGAGCAACTCTAGCCCCTTGGTCAAGTGGTTGATTGCCTCGCGGTGGGCACTGCGCCGCTGGGCATTCTCTCCTGCTTGCTGCAGATACTGGACCGCTCGCTGGTAATCCCGTCCCCGCTCAAAGTGCATTGCCAACTCTGTCGCAAGCTCTTTTGCCTGAGTGCCATAGGCTGTCTCCTCCCGCTCGCCGATTCGTTGATGGAGCCGCTGGCGCCGTCCTGCTGTCACCCGCCCGTACAGCACTTCTTGGTACAGTGCGTGGAGAAACCTGTAGCGCGCTGCAACCGTCCCGTCTGGCCATTCGCTCTCCCCACTTGCCCGCAGGAATTGCGCGCGCCGCGCCAACCCTTCACACTTCTCCTCGACCTCACTTATCTCTGTCTCTACCGCCGCCGCGACCGCTGCGGCCGAGAATTCTACCCCCGCCACACTCGCTACTTCGAGCACTCGTTGTTCTTCGGGACTCAGCCGCTCGCTTTGCTTGACGATCATCTGCTGGAGGTTCTCAGGGACCTTGAACTGTTCCTCCGCTGGCCTGACTCCCCAGTGTCCTCGCTGCTCAGCCAATACTCCCCGGGCGATGAGATAATCGACTACGTTGACCATGAAGAGCGGGTTGCCTTCTGTGCGTTGGTGGACCGTGCGCGCCAGCGGTTGGAGGGATGACAGGCCGGTCGCCCCTCTAGGGAATCTGACTGTCAGATAGTTCTCCACTGCCGCCTCGGTCAGCAATTCCAGCTGTAGTTCTTTACACTGCTGGTGCAGTTGGAGTTCCTGCATAACCGCACGTAGCGGGTGCTCGGTTTCCAGTGTTTCCACCGGCCGGGACGTGCCGATCACCAACAACCGTGCCTTTTCCCGTCGCCGGGCCAGAGTGGCAATCAATTCCAGCGTCGAATGATCACTCCACTGCAGGTCCTCCAGCATCAACACAAGGAGAGGCGGTTGGCGCATCGCCCCCGCGCCGGTTAAGGTCTCTAATGCTTCAGCCATCTCCCGCAACATCCGCTCCCGTGTAGCTCCTGCCATTTGGCGCTGCAACGCTTCGAGCTTGGGAGGGCTTAAGAGCGCAGGCATTTGCACCAGCCACGTCGGCGCATGCTGACCAAGAAGCTCGATGAAGCGCCGACCCTCTGGCTCTCGACACAGTCGCCCCAGGGCTTCCAGCACGGGCATATAGGCCTCTCCTGCGCCATAGTGTTCGATGCATTGCCCGCGCCCAATCCAGAGACTGGGGGTTAGGGGGTGGGGATTAGGGATGGGAGAGAGACTCAGACCTTGGACTTTGGACCTTGGACTTTGGACTCGTTCTGACGCGAGACTCTCCAGAAACGCCTCAACCAGCGTCGTCTTGCCAATACCTGCCTCGCCAGTCACGAAGACTATCTGGCGTTCGCCATGAAATGCCTTGTCTAGCCAGTCATACAGTTGCGCAAGTTCTGCCTCACGACCAACTACAGAAGTTGTCAGTTGCCAGTTATCAGTTGCCAGTTGGGAACCCGTCCTTACTGCCCTCTTACTGACTACTGACAACTGACTACTGACAACTGGTTGCGTGGTGGTGACGGGGGCGACAAACCGGTACCCTCGTCGATGCAGCGTCTCGATGAACCGTGGGGCTTGCGCATCGTCGCCCAGCGCCGCGCGAATTTCGCGGACACAGAACTTCAATATCCCCTCACTGACAGAGACATCCGGCCAGACGGCATCGAGTAACTCAGATTTGCTTACTAAGCGGCCGGAGTGCTCCACGAGGTAACGCAGTACAGCGAAGGCTTTGGGCTTAAGGGTAACCCTTCGCCTCCCGCGCCAGAGGCACTGGTTCTCCGGGTCGAGGCGAAAGAGACCAAAAAGACTGTGTTTTTGGGGCGTCACGACCTCACCGAAAACTCACCGAAAACTCACTGTTTACTCACGACTTCCCGCCGCCAGGTTCGCTATCCTTCTGACACACGGCAGGAAAAGTTGCAAGAAGAAGGAGGGCGGTCTCTATGCAATTCGGATTGTTCACCCTGTTTGACTTTTTCCCCGAGCGCCAGAACGAGATGACTCACTATCAGGACACCCTGGATCTCATGATCTACGCCGAGAAGCTGGGGTTCGCCTCGGTCTGGGTTGGCGAGGAGCATTTCTACTCGTTTGGCATTTGCCCCAGCCCGCAACTCTTTCTCACCGCGCTGGCGCGGGAAACTATGCGGCTGCGTCTGGGCACCGCCGTTAGCGTGCTGTCCATCGAGAATCCGCTACGCAAAGCCGAGGACTTTGCCATGCTCGATATCTTAAGCGGCGGGCGTCTCGACTTCGGTGTGGG
>JACQEL010000639.1 GCA_016200595.1 Deltaproteobacteria bacterium | reverse complement strand
TCCCTTGCTGAATGCCTGGTGAAACCACTGGAATTGGGACAGAGTAGCATTGTCCAGACGTATCTCGGCTTCCTCCAGCCTCGCCGTTTTCTGACTATTGTTCCCATTACCCGCGACCTTCTTATCGAAGCTGCCAAGCTGCGGGCTACGACACGGCTCAAGCTTCCTGATGCTATTCATGCCGCCACGGCGCGCTGGCAGAACTGCACCTTCTTCGTGACCAACGACGACCGATTTCGCGTGGTGCCCGGGATTCAGATGCTTCACTTGCGCGACCTCGAAGAGAAATGATGAGTGATCATTGCCAAAGCACAAGCCGCCTCAAACTGCCCGACGGCTGGCGGTGGGTCCGGTTGGGAGAAGTATGTGAACGACTTAATTATGGATTTACGGCAAGCGCGGATTTCACTGTAACTGAACCACGATTTCTTCGGATCACAGATATTCAGAATAGCAAGGTTGATTGGGAAACAGTCCCAGGATGTCGGATCAGTCTACGTGGTTTGGTGCTGAGTTCACTCCCTCTCTGAGGCTCCCTATCGCTGGCAGGATTGGGCCGCGCCTGGTGGCGCAAAACGGCGAGAATTACAAAACGGTGCGCCTGGCGGGTTCTTCGGTTTTGTGAATAGCCACTTGCTCCTCTATCTCTTCTGCCTACGTGCCATCGCACTGGCTCCTTTCGCGATGAACTCCACTGCGCGGAGTATACGCCGTTAGCGTAGGGAGGCAAGTCTGCTGAAATTGTAGAGGAACCGAGTAGTTCCCAAGTAAAGAGAAAGAAAGAACCCGTATGGCACGTCAACAGTGCCTATCTTTTTGAAGAGGTAGACCCGCCCAGATCTCTACCCCACAGGTATTTTGCCAAAGGCAGCAACAGCACCCCTAAAGCGATGCCTTCTACACCTTGCCAGGTGTCCTTGCTGAGCGCCACAATCCCTTGTTCGATCCAATAGGCGCTGACGACGAGCAGACCGATGGCTGTAGCCTTCATCGTTGTCTCCTGGGGAGAGGAGACTGTCCTCCCTTAGAGAGAATTTGCTTAGAGCCCCTAACAAAACCGCCTTGTGTCACCCTGAGCCCTTCGGTTGCGCTCAGGATAAACTCCGCGAAGGGTCTCGTCTTTTTCTGAGATTCTTCGCCTGCGGCTCAGAATGACAATCGTTTTGTTAGGCGCTGTTATTCCGTACTACTCTGTGCCTTCTCAAGTTTGGCCCAGACATCTTTCAGAGAAACTGTCCGATTGAAGACGAGTGCCTCTGGAGAAGAATCAGGATCAACACAGAAATACCCCTGACGCTCGAATTGATAGCGATTACCTGAGGTCGCATCTGCCAGGCTGGGTTCGATCAGACATGAGCGCAAAATTTCCAGCGAGTCGGGATTCAGCACTGTAGTGAAATCCTCTGCCTCACCCGGGTTGGGCGTCGTAAAAAGAGAATCATACAGGCGTACTTCCGCCGACAGGGCATGGGTCGCTGATACCCAGTGCAAGGTCGCTTTGACCTTACGATTCGCCATGGGTCCGCCACTGCGGGTCTCCGGGTCATACGTACAATGCAGCTCGACGACTTCTCCGGTACGCTCATCCTTCACGATACTCACACATTTGACGATATAGGCATAGCGCAGCCGGACCTCGCGGCCTGGAGCTAAGCGGAAGAACTTTTTCGGGGGATCTTCGCGAAAATCGTCCTGTTCGATGTAGACTACCCGCGAGAATGGCACTTTCCTGGTCCCCATCGCAGGATCTTCTGGGTTGTTCACCGCCCCTAACTCTTCCACCTGGTCTTCAGGATAGTTATCGATGACCACCCGCAGCGGGCGTAACACCGCCATGACGCGCTGGGCGCGCTTGTTTAAATCTTCACGGATTTCGTGCTCGAGCATCGCCATATCAACAGTACTGTTGCGTTTGGCTACCCCAATGTGTTCACAGAAGCTGCGGATGGCTTCCGGCGTGTAGCCGCGCCGCCGAAAGCCCGCGATGGTCGGCATGCGAGGATCATCCCAGCCGCGGACGTATCCCCCCTCAATTAAGGCCAGAAATTTGCGTTTACTCATCATCGTGTAAGTAAGATTGAGGCGGGCGAACTCGATCTGTTGCGGGTGACACGGAGTGTGCAGTTCGTCTAAGAACCAATCATACAGCGGACGGTGATCTTCGAATTCGAGGGTACAGATCGAATGCGTGATCCCTTCGAGGGCATCCGACACACAATGCGTAAAGTCGTACATCGGATAGATGCACCACTGGTCACCGGTCCGGTGGTGAGAAGCCTTGAGGATGCGGTACATGACCGGATCGCGCATATTCACGTTAGGCGAAGCCATGTCAATTTTAGCGCGCAGGGTGTGAGTCCCCTCAGCAAATTCACCTGCTCGCATACGCGCGAACAAGTCCAAGTTTTCCTCGACCGAGCGCTGACGATAGGGACTCTCTTTCCCTGGCTCAGTCAACGTGCCGCGGTATATTCTCACCTCGTCAGCGCTCAGGCTGTCAACGTAAGCTTTGCCATCTGTAATCAGTTGCACGGCGTACTGATACAGTCGTGCAAAATAGTCAGAGGCATAGAACAGTTTATCGCCCCAATCGAATCCCAGCCAATGCACATCTTCTTTAATCGATTCGACATACTCCACATCTTCCTTAGTAGGGTTGGTATCGTCGAACCGCAGATGGCACACGCCATTGTGCTCAAGCGCAATACCAAAATTGAGACAGATCGACTTGGCGTGACCAATGTGTAAATGGCCGTTCGGCTCCGGCGGAAATCGGGTCACGACCCGGCCGCCGTGCTTGTTGGAGTTGAGGTCGGCGGCGACGATATCGCGAATAAAATCCGACGAAGGTGGAGCTTCAGGCATGGACAGTTGGCTGGCCCCATTCGCGCTCCGTCCCTCTGTTCCCTGCGACATAATTTTCTCTATCCCTTCACGATCTAGTCTTCATGACTGAAAAACTGGAAGTCTATCCGTCAACTCCGCCAGGCGCGGAGCCGTACGATCCTTTTCCGAGAGTATGGGCTCATGCACGGGCCAGGTGATGCCGAGTTCCGGATCATTCCACAAGATACCAAATTCATCGGCCGGGTCATACAGTTCTGTGCACTTATACTCAACCTCGGCGGTCTCACTGAGGACACAGAAGCCATGGGCGAAACCTGGAGGAATATAAATCTGCAGAAAGCTCTCGGCCGAGAGTCTGACCCCCACCCAGCGACGAAAGCTGGGAGAGTGGCGCCGGATATCCACCGCCACATCGAAGATCTCGCCTCGGAGCACACGCACCAGTTTGCCTTGTTGCCGGTGGCGCTGGGCATGCAGCCCGCGTACTGTGCCTCGTATCGAATGGGACTGATTATCCTGGACAAAAATCCCCTCAACGCCGGCGGCGCGATACTTGCCGGCATGATAGGTTTCCAGAAAGAACCCGCGCTGGTCTCGATAGACAGCCGGTTCGATAAGCACGACTCCGGGTAGCTCGGTAGGCAAAACTTTCATGCCTCTACGGCTCCTGGTCCACGATGCGCAGCAAGTATTGTCCGTATCCACTATGTGGCATAGTAGCGGCAATCTCGCAGACATCGGCTTTGGAAATGTAGCCCATACGTAAGGCAATCTCTTCCAGACATGCGACTTTGAGTCCCTGCCGTTCCTCAATAGCCTGAATGAAAGTGGAAGCCTGCAGGACAGCCTCATGCGTCCCGGTATCGAGCCACGCAATCCCACGGCCAAGTTTCTCCACCTGCAGTGACCCCGTTCGTAAGTAGGCGAGATTCACATCCGTAATTTCCAACTCCCCCCGCGCCGAGGGGTTGAGGCTGGCGGCGATATCGACTACCAAATTGTCGTAAAAGTACAGCCCGGTTACGGCATAGGGAGAACGAGGCCGCAGCGGTTTCTCTTCCAGAGAGACAGCTTGCCCGGCGGCATCAAACTCAACCACCCCGTAGCGCTCCGGGTCTCGCACCTGATAGGCGAAGACCGTCGCCCCAGTCGCTCGATTGGCAGCCCGGCGCAAGTAATCGGGAAACCCATGTCCATAAAAGATATTATCCCCCAGTGCCAGGGCCACCGGGGCTCCACCAATAAACTCGCGGCCGATGAGAAATGCCTGCGCAATGCCTTCGGGCCGCGGCTGGACCGCATAGGCAATACGGAGACCGAGCCCACCACCATCTCCCAAAAGACGAATGAAGCCCTCCTGCTCGTGGGGAGTAGTGATAATGAGAAGGTCACGAATGCCTGACAGCATGAGCGTGGAGAGCGGATAATAAATCATCGGCTTATCGTAAATCGGGACCAGCTGCTTGCTGACAGCACGGGTCACGGGATACAGTCGAGTCCCTGACCCACCGGCAAGAATAATACCCTTCATCGTCCTACCTCATTCTTCCTCTTTTTCTTCCTAACTTTCCGGTTAGTAGTGAGAGGTGGTTCTCTATACCCTCTTGTTCTTGTTACCATCTGACTGTTAATACCTGAACCTTCACCGCGAAGGAAGTCGAAGGAGTAGAGAAGGCTATGTCACACAATCTTTTCAACACCTTACAGACCTT
>JACQEL010000638.1 GCA_016200595.1 Deltaproteobacteria bacterium | reverse complement strand
GGCCTACGACTGAGAAAACGCGCGTGTCCGTGGTGCTCGTCGCACCGTTAGGCCAAGCTCCTTTTACCGCTCAAGCAGCTTATACGCACGAGCAACGTTTTCTCCCAGCACTCCGCGCCGCCCGCTGGTTGTCATGTCCTCCACCATTCCCCGCAATTCTTCAAGATAATCACCAGGATGGTCAGGATGCGGATAATCCGAGGCCCAAAAGAAGCGATCCTCACCGACCAGGCGAGTCATGGCGGCGATCGACCGCTCGTCGGGATCGGCCGAAATGTAACACTGACGCGTGAAGTAGAAGGAAGGGCGCTCCTTGAGTTGGACCGTGCTGCCCAGCGCCGTCCGTCGATAGATGGCGTCGGCCCGATTGAGCCAGTAACCGATCCAGCCCGCGCCGGATTCAAGCACCACCACACGCAGGCGCGGAAAGCGATCGAACACGCCGTACTGAAAAAGCGTGGCGAAGGCTTGCGGCACTCCTTGGGCGGCGAAGAGGTCAAGGTACCAGTCCGCCCCTTCCAGATTATCGAAACGTTGATGAACACCCCAGGCCGGAGGCTCGAGCGTCGGATGAATTGCCAGGGGGACATCAAGGTCCTGCGCGGCCGCAAACACGACATCGTGGTCGAGATGGCCGTGGGGTTTGCGCGTGATAGTGAAAGGACACACGAACGCGCCCTTACAGCCGTCCTTGACCGCGCGTTCAAGTTCATGGGCCGCTTCTACCGGGTCACCCAACGACAGATGCGCGATGGGAACGAGGCGCCCTCCGGAATCGCGACAAAACTCGGTGATCCAGCGATTATAGGCTCGGCAGTAGGCGCTCGATAATTCGCTATCGAACAGTTCGGCCTCCCACAGCAGGCCGAGCGTTGGATAGAGCACGACCTTGGCCATGCCCTCATGCTTCACCAGTTCCAGCCGCTCCTTCATGTCCATCGCGCCAAAGGCACATCCCGAGAGGTAGGTCTCGCGGTGTCCATCCGCGCCCAGGCTGGCGAAGGTTTCCCGTTGCTCTCCGGAACGGCTGCGTAGCAGTTCGCGTCGACTGGCATTGAAGCCCTCGATTTTCTCGCCCAGCTCTTTCAGTTTTTTCATCCCCCCGAGCGAGGTGAGCAGCGTCGGACTAGTGAGCACGGCTCTTTGGCCGTCGATCTCAAGAAATTCGCGGCCGTCGTCGCCCACTCTGATGCGCAGAGCCCGGGCGCGATACTTTGGCTCCAGATACCGTTCCCAAAGGTCGGGCGGCTCAAGGATATGGCCGTCAGCATCGATGAGGAGTTCTTCCGTGTTCACGTTTCTACCTCTTGCTCAGAAAGATTATCAGCGCAGCAGTTTTGCAGGTTGGGCTGAGCGTGTAAAGTCCGACCACGGCTGAGGCTTGTTGGATTAGGTGCAGGCTAATTTCGTTGGGCAGCGGTATAGCATTGCCTAAGCTGCCAACTGTGTTCTTAGATTCTCCGAGCAAAGGGAGATTTGGATAAGTGTTTGTGTATCTGAATGGCTTCCATTCATCGGGGACACAAAATACTCGGACCCTAGAATATTATCTGCGATTGCTTGCCAAAGCGCCCAGTAGGTATCGTCATTTCGTGTTTGGTCTTCTGCCAATGTCAGATCGAGAAGAAGGTCAGCGACTTTCTTTGGAAAGCGACTCGCCGCATCAAGGACAGGTTTACAGACATGCTCAGCCTCAAGAGGATCAAGGTTCATCACAAACCCGGATAGGAGTTGTGATATTTCGTGCTCCCGATGGAAATCGCGCCGCCTCCTCGAATGGCGGCGTGAATTCTCTTCTCTGTCTTTCTCCCATTCTGACACCCACTGTTCTGCGATCGTGCGGTATATAGCGCGCGCGGCGCTATCTTGGAGCCGGTCATGGAGGATAACCATGATGTCGATCAGCGCGGCGTTAACAGAGGGATCAAAGAAGTTGATAGCGAGCAGTTCTTCTGAGGACAAAGGGGTTCCCACTGCCATGTGGTTGCGCAGCTGTTCTGTTTGCGCAATCACATGCTCATCAAATTCCTTTAGACGCTTATCAGACTCGAAAGAAGATATCTCTCGCTTGTTCAACTGCGTAGGAGCGGCAAGTCCTCAGGACATGCCAGCTCGGATCATCCTTAACCCGCTGGAGGAACATAAGGAAAGCGTCGAAAGATTCCGCCTCAAGAAGTCGTTCAAGGCTATCAATAAACAGCCATTTCCGCGCATGCAGTGGAAAACGTGCAGAGAGATCTCGCAAGCTTTCGTGAATGCCGATCCGACTGAGCGCTTCGTCAATATGCCGGCAGGCAAATTCCTCTGCCCGAAACGCAAAGACGGGGGTGTCTTCACTCAGCAGCTGCAGAGCATTTTTCGCCAATGCCGATTTGCCGATACCAGCCGTACCAGTCACGACGATGAATCGATGCTGGTCAAGAAAAGTGCTTAGATGTTGTTGGCACTCAGTACGTGGAAGATGGACTTGAAAAGCAACAGTATCCTGAATAATCCCTAAAATCTCCCGCCCATGCTCTTGCAGCTTTTGGACAGGATTCACGACAGTTGTCATTGATCTTTTATAATGCGGGACTACCGGCCAAATCGCAACCGTGACGTCTGGACTCTGAGTTAGAAACGCCGCTTTTGTAGTTCAGTCGGTAGTTCCGTAGGTCGGGTTGCATGTCGTGCACCCCAAGAATTTCATCCATGTTCTGCTGCTGGTGGACAGCACCACGCTTTTGCTCAAGTTCCGTTTGCGGTAAAAAAGGTCGGGAGCCGTGAGCCTTTGCCTGAGAAACGCTATCTGATTCCTTACAGCTTCGATGCTCAGAAGCGACACCAGCACGAGACGCAACGAGGCAAGATCACGCGGTTCATGGTTCAGCTTGAGGTCCTAATCCAAGGAGAGTGGAAGCCGGTGATCCGTTATGACTGCGCTCACGGCTATGCCCATTGTGATCGTTTCAACCTCAGAGGCGATCAGTTGAAAGAAGAGCTGGGAATGAGCTATGAGGAGGCTCTGACTTTCGCCGATGACGATATCGACGATCACTGGGAGACTTATCGGAATCGTTTTCTGCAGGGAGAAAACCCATGAATGCCTTCGAGCGGAAGAACACAGAGCTGACCAAGGAATTCAACCGTTATGTGCGAGAGCATCCGAGGTTTGCTGAGCAGATTCCTAATGATGCAGTTGTTATCCTGCAACTCGAAGGGGATGAGGAATTCAATGCCTGGACGCATAAGCTGGCTGAGAGTCGTCGATCTGAAGAGGCTCCTGTAGTGGTAGTGAGGATCAAGAAACTAAAACCCTTGCACTCACGCATTGAACAGCTCGAACTAGAACAGGTCATCCCTACTGGGACCTCAGTCCCGTAGTCCGGATGGAGCACGGCGAAATCCGAGGATAAGAAACAGCGCTCCAAGACAGTTCGCGTCGTAACGTGTCAACATCGAAACCGGGCGTTGAAGCCTTGTCCTTCGACTTCGCTGCTGCGCGGCGTAGCCTGCCCTGAGCTTGCCGAAGGGCTCAGGACGAACGGGATAGGGTCGTGAACATGTAGGCAGAGATTCAACGTAGACACGCTAAATCAGGAGGCAAGAGATTGGTACACACGACACTAGCGCCTGTCCACTGTAGGGGCGAAGCATTTGCGTGTCAGGCTCCCCACAGCGTTGGTCTATACGGAGCAAATGCTTCGCCCCTACCCACGCAGCTACGAACAGTGTCCTCATGTCGTGCCTGCCGGTTTAGTAGCGTGCGCAGTGCGCACGCTACTAGCTGAGGCCAGGAACTCTCGTTGACGCGAGTCATTTTCTCCTTTTCCCAGAGTAGCAGTCGTGTTACAGTCGCGGTCATGACCCCTGCACAGCGGCGAGCGACTTACGAGGATCTGCTCAAAGTTCCAGACATTTTGATCGCCGAGATCATTGACGGCGAGTTAATCACTTCACCGCGACCCGCGTCTCCGCACGCGCGAGCGGCATCGGTCATTAGGGCGGACCTTGATCCTTTTGATCGGCGCCTTGGTGGTCCTGGTAGCCTTGGTGGTTGGTGGATTCTCTTCGAGCCTGAACTCCATTTAGGGGCTGACATTCTGGTTCCGGACCTCGCCGGATGGAAGCGGGAACGGATGCCTGTACTCCACGATGTGCCCTATTTCGAGCAAGCGCCAGACTGGGTGTGTGAGATCGTGTCCCCTTCGACTGGACGGCTCGATCGCGTGCGCAAAATGCCGGTCTATGCCCGTGAACAAGTAGGGCATCTGTGGCTAGTTGATCCGCTACAGCGCACTTTAGAAGTGTCCCGCTTGGAGGGACAACGCTGGGTGGTAGTCAGCGCGCAGGGTGAGGCTGAGATGATGTGTGCTGAACCATTTGAGGCATTGGCACTCGACCTCAGCCGTTGGTGGCTGGAGCGAGAGGCGACATAACGAAACCCGCCTGGGGCGGCTGTATCTCATTGTCACCTGCCTTCGCTTCGTACAGTGTTGCCAGTCCTCGGTTCCTCTGTTGCATATGATCCCCCTCAGGGTTGTGATACAGCAGACCTGCAAGAAGATAAGGCTTCAAAGGAGGGCTACGCACATGGCAGACTTCGGGTTCGTTACGATCCCTACACATTACACAATCCAACCGGCAGAACTTGGCCGCTGGGCTGAAGACCAAGGGTTTGAGTCGGTGTGGTTTGGCGAACACACGCATATCCCCACCAGCCGTAAGACTCCCTTTCCCCTCGGCGGCGAACTGCCCGAGTACTACAAGCAGTTCTTTGATCCCTTTGTCGCTCTGACGGCTGCCGCGGCGGTGACGCAAAAACTTAAAGTTGGCACCTCGGTGTGTCTCGTGCCCGAACACAATCCCATCACTTTGGCAAAGACCACAGCTTGCTTGGATCGGGTCTCCAACGGACGCTTTCTCTTCGGCATTGGCGCAGGGTGGAACGCCGAAGAAATGGCCGACCACGGTGTGGCGCTGAAGGATCGCTGGAAAGTGACGCGTGAGCGTGTACTGGCGATGCGGGAAATCTGGACGAAGGAGGTTGCCGAGTTTCACGGTCAGTTTGTGAACTTTGATCCGCTGTGGTGCTGGCCTAAACCAGTCCAAGCCGGGGGACCGCCGGTTCTTATGGGAGCGATGTCCAAATGGACCGCCAAGCGGGTCGCCGAATATTGCAACGGTTGGATCCCAGTGGACGGCCCCTATGACCTGGGGAAAGGAATCGAAGCCCTGCGAGTCGAGGCGGCGCGGGTGGGGCGCTCGATGGACGAGTTTGACCTGAGCGTCATCACTGCGTATTCCCTGGCCGGCGTAAGTGGCGACGAAAGCCGTATTCGCCAGCTCATCGCCACCGGCTTTAAGCGCATTCTGTTTCTCATTGAGCCGGGCACACCGGACGTCCAATGGCCTGTCTTAGAACGGTACGCTGGCTTGATTCGCTCGTTCAGGTAAAAGAGTCGGGCACGTGAGGAGATTGCCATGTTCAGTCACAATGATTGGTATATCGCGGCTTGGGGAGCGGAGATTAAAGGGCGGCCTTTTGCACGCACGATCCTCAATCAACCTCTGGTCCTCTACCGAGAGCGCAACGGCAAAGTCGCTGCCCTGGAGGATCGCTGTTGCCACCGCGGGACTCCTTTGGCGCACGGCACGGTAGTCAGCGAGGGTCTGCAGTGCGGCTATCACGGGCTCGTCTTCGCTGCGTCGGGCGCGTGCGTGCGGGTGCCGGGT
>JACQEL010000637.1 GCA_016200595.1 Deltaproteobacteria bacterium | reverse complement strand
TCGACGATCAACAAAGACGCGTCACTCATACTGACTGTTCCTACCATTTCTTAAAGACGAAGAACACTGCTCCCGCAATAACGCGGCTTCTTTATATTTCAGATGGCCATACCAAGCGATGGTCATGAAGACATTGGAAATAGTTAACAGAAGAACTGTTTTCACCTGTTTCTCCCTTCCCCGGTTTGACGTGAGCTTCCTTCTGCGTCAAGATAGCATGCCATGGATGCTCAACTCGAAGCGTTGCTCAATCAGCTCCTGGAGGCCGAACGGGCGGGTCACGTCCTTCTCGATGCCATGACTCAAGAGACTGCAGATCCGCAGATCAAAGCGCTCTTCGCCAACTTCACTGACATTGAGGTGGGTGACGCCGCTGTGCTCGAAGGACTCATGCGGCTGCACGGCGGGACACCTTCGGCAAAGACCAGCGACTTTGCCAACAAGGTCTTGAGCATCGATAATCTGCACGAGCAGATCAATGTACTGTCACGCGGGCAGGCCTGGGTCGCGCGGAAAGTCGAGCAAGCGCTTGTCCTGAACCCACCGCCGGACATTGCTGCTTTTCTCAAAGAGATGGCCAATCGTCACCGCCACAACATGGAATGGGCGCGTGCCCAGGCGATCAAAGCCTTTGACGAGTAAAGAAAGAAGTGCCTTGCCAACTCGCCTCCTTTTCATTGGTTTTGATGCGCTCGATAAAGATCTGCTCTTGCAGTGGGCTGAAAGCGGAGTCCTGCCGACCTTTCGTTCGCTTTTACAGAGTACGACTTGTGGACTCACCACGAATCCTACGGGTCTCTACGCTGGCACGGTCTGGCCCTCTTTCATGACCGGAGTCTCACCAGCTTGCCATCGACGCTTCTTTCGTCGCCAGGCACCACGGGGGGAGTACCTTGATCGCGATTTCCAACCGTCAGATATGGAAGGATCCGCGTTCTGGGAGACTCTGAGTGAGGCGGGCCGAAAGGTGGCGGTCATCGATGTGCCGCATTCACGGCCTGTGCTGCATCTGAACGGCATACAGGTGGTTAATTGGCATACGCACGCGCCTGATACTGAAATACCTAGTGCTTATCCCTCCGCCTTGGCTGATGAGCTTCTAGCCCAGTTCGGCAGTTGGTCACCTGATCACTGTGATGAAGTCGAACGAACACCAGCCGGATACAAAGCCTTCGTCAACACCCTCAAGGCGCGACTCCGGAATACGCTTGACCTCTCTCTTCACTGTTTGCAGCAAGGCGATTGGGACCTACAGATCACTGTTTTTAGCGAGGCGCACTGTGTTGGTCATCAATAC
This sequence comes from Deltaproteobacteria bacterium, assembly GCA_016200595.1. Classification (GTDB taxonomy): domain Bacteria; phylum Desulfobacterota; class Binatia; order Bin18; family Bin18; genus JACQEL01. Next base: position 5,238 of record JACQEL010000637.1, on the reverse strand, counting down.
TGGCATCTCCACGATCCCTCGCATCCGAGACACGATCCACTCCTCGTGGCAGCACTTGGCGATCCAATAAAGGAGATCTATCAGGCCCTCGACCGTGCGCTCGCTCGACTGCTCGAAAGCGTTGGTCCGGAGACGAGGACTATTGTCCTGGCCAGTCATGGGATGGGCCCCCTGTATGGCGAATCCGTATTACTCGATGAAATCCTGCAAAGGCTCGAAGGTCGACCAACCTCGTCGTCTGGCTCAGCCTTTCGCTCTTTGAAAAAGTATTGGTATGCGCTGCCTCCCTCCCTGCGTGAATTACCGCTCCTCCGGGCAGCCCAAGCGCGGCTCCGGCCTGCGCTTCATCGGTCGATGCTTATCCCAGAGCGGAAAAGGCGGCGTTTCTTCGCTATTCCGAATAATCCCCATGCCGGGGCCGTCCGCATTAACGTCGCCGGTCGAGAATCTCAGGGTCTCGTGCAACCGGGCGCGGAATATCGGGAGGTGTGCGAGCGTCTCCGCCGCGAGTTGTTAACCTTGGTCAATGCCGAGACCGGCTCGCCTGTTGTTGCTGAAGTTTTCCTGACGGGAGATCTCTTTGCGGGGCCTTACCTCGACGAGTTGCCCGATCTTCTCGTCGAGTGGAGTCGCAAAGAACCTGTCCGGGCGATTCAGTCTCCACTGATCGGCACCTTGAGAATCCCGGAGATGAGGGGGCGAACGGGTGATCATCGCGATCCGGGCATGTTCTTCTGCCGGAGGTTAGGCTCGCGAGCCCTGCGCGTTGAGCATCCAGTCTCGGTCATGGATTTTGCCCCGACGATCGGCATGCTGTTAGGGGTTCCCCTCGCAGGGCTCGAGGGACAGGTGGTTCCAGAGCTGACTGCCTCTTGAAGTGCGCGGGTGGCTCTCGCCAGAGAATAGCTCACGCCCAGGTTGATGCGAGTACTGCACGATACGCCGCCTGATACTCACTGGCGATGCGCTCAGGGATATACTCTTGCGCACGGCGGAGGGCGCTTTGCCCTAGCTGCCCACTCAGGGTGCGGTCCCGTAGCAACCGATCGATGAGTGTTCCTAGTGTCTGAGGATTGCGAGGATCAAAGAGGAAGCCGGTTTCCCCATCCTCAATCAATTCAAGAATCCCACCGCGGCGGGATCCAATAACCGGAACTCCATAGGCATAGGCTTCCAGAATCACCCGCGGCAGCGGCTCCTGCCACAGCGACGGGACCACCAGAACATCAATTTGGGGGAAAAACTCTGACGGATCGGTCCACCCGAGGAACCGAATCGGGTTTCGCTCCTCAAGCGTAGCGTACCGCCGATGCAATTCCTGGCAGTAACTCTCGTCTCCTTCTCCGGCCACTAACAATTCCCACCCTCGGTCCTTCTGGGCGTCAAACGTATCGAGGAGCAGTTCGATCCCTTTCTCAGGTGTGAGCTTGCCAAGGTAGCCAAATGTGAGCGGCAACGCGGCCGCCCGTATGCTGCCGGCGACCGGAGCCGGCAGACACGCGTTGTGAATCACGGAACTCACACTCGCGTTCACAAAGAATCCGCGTTCACGATGATGGTCGCGGATGGCGCGACTATTGCCAACGACGCCAGTAACAGACGCAGACGCTCGCTTCCGTACCAACAAGAAAGGAAGACACTCGCCACAGGTTTGCGCGCAGATGCGGCCGTTCCGATAGCGCACGCACCGGGCGCAGGTCAGATAATAATCGCGCAGGGTATGGAGAACCGGGACCCGCGCCGCTCTCGCCGCACGCCAGGCCGCAACGGAGAGCCCCTGGAGGTTATTGGTGTGGACGACAGTTGGCCGTTCTTGGTGAATCAGGCGCGCCACTGCCGATCTCATAGCTGGATTGTACAGATCGATCACATGCCACAGTTTTCTCTGCAACGGCGAGTGGGCAACCCGGTCAAAGGGCCAGTACAGGTTCGCGATTGGCAAAGAGACAACTTTAACCCCATTGATGACGTTCGTCACGGGCGATGCTGAACTGCCCGTGCGTACGACCACAACCTTGGTGTGCTGTGCCACAAGCGCCTCTGTCAAAATCTGTACAGACCGTTCCGCCCCTCCACTTACGTGGGGAGGGTAGAGGGTATTGAGCATCAACACTTTCACCGTTCCCTCACGCTTAGTGTGAGATGTGCAGGAGTGTTCGGGGTCGTACTCCAAGCCTGGACCATACGATCCAGAAAGGGCGCTACCCGCAGGCTGATCCCAAGGAGCAGAATTACCAGCGAAAAAATGCGGGCTCCGGTGCGAGTCATAAATGAGAAGACAACACCCTACCAGAGAAAGGGCCGTCTCTCCAGACACAGCAATACCAACTGCCCTCTCAACCTTACATCTCTCACAACCGGGTGCATAACAATTTCCTGATAATGCAACCGACTCTTTTTGCTGTCTTGCCTCCTACAAAAGTTGTGTATAGGGTGCGGGTCGATGCGTGCACGGTGACGCACCATGCCCTTACTATCTGAGAACCTCTTGAATTTTCTCACCTCCAAACGACTACAGCCTTTGACGAATAGCCTTAGTCAGCGCCTCGGACTGCTCTTCCTCGGCCTGGCCGTAGCCGAGGTCTGCTTTCTCTCTTCGCTCGCATCTCTTGATGCGGCGTTCGCGGGTTGGGTTGAAACGCACCGCTCCTGTGAACTCGACTATGTCATTACTCGCTCGCAAACCTGGCCTCTGCCCGTCCTGGTGGCGCTTGGCATGCTTTTTTTGCTCTGGCTTGGTACACAGGGACGCTGGGCTGAAGCCTGGCACGCCTTATTGGTAGTCATTCTAGGCGGATTTTTGAGTGAGTTGCTCAAAACTGGCTTTGAGCGTGCCCGCCCGAGCGTGCTGCCGCCGTTGCTGGTGGGAAACAGCTTTCCTAGTGGCCACGCTGCTGGCGCCTTGCTCATTGCCGGGACCTTGAGTTTCTTGCTTGTCCGGCAACGCTGGACCGCCTGGGTCAAGATCGGTGGGACCTTTTTGCTTGCCGGTCTTGTCAGTGTGACTATCTGGCAGCGGTTGTATCTGGGGCATCACTGGCTCAGCGATATTCTCGGGAGTTTTCTCCTGGTAAGCGCCTGGCTTTGCTTTGTCCTGCCGCGCCCGGCTTGCCTGCAGGTCTCGCGTGGGTTGGTCTTTGCCTGCGCGGTGTTGCTGGCTGCTTACCAAGTCTTTTATTTCGTCCCTCTCACGCGCTTTACCCTGCCTTCGGTGATCACGTCCACTGAGGAACCTGTTTTCACCCTCTCGTTTGGCGAAGTTGAGAGCCAAAGCGCGCTGCAAGGCGCTTGGGGAGATCTCGACTGGGAACCGGCCGGCCCCTTCACCTGGATGGAACGTGGGGAAGCCAGCATCACGGTGCGACTTCCCGAGCATCAAGCCTATACCCTGAAACTGGCAGTGAGACCTTTCTTACCGTCCAAAGGCTTTGCCTGTTTCCCCTTTGAGGTGCGGGTCAACCAACAGTACGCAAAGCGGCTTCTCCTGTATCGCGGCTGGCGTGAGTATGCGTTACGCCTCGACCCCCACTGGCTTGTCCCTGGCCCCAATGCGATTACCTTCCAGACTGGTACGGCATTTCCAGATTTCACCCCTGACCCCCGTACGGTTGCGTTCCATCACTTGTCCCTGTTCGCCGCGGGACGCTGAGTGTACTGCCTTCCTCTACGGCAGGTTTTTGGATAGGCTCTTTGGCAAGGAAGGCGGGAGCTATGCCTGTGTACTGGCGCGGGAAAACGACACGCTGGACGATAATTTTCACAGCGAAGTAGCGTGCGCTGTGCGCACGACTTTGTTCATGCGCAGCGATCAGATAAAGCGCTCTGCGAGGAAGGAAGCCGACAATGGCACAAACACCGGCGATCACCACCGTATTTCTTGATGTTGGCAGCGTTCTGCTCACCGACAGTTGGGGGCCGTCTATGCGTCAGAAGGCGCTGGCACACTTTAGCTTCGATTTTGCGGAGGTCGCGGATCGCAGCCGGTTGACCTTTGAAGGGTATGAGGAGGGCAATATCAGTCTTGAAGAATACTTAGATTGGGTAGTGTTTTACCAAGAGCGGCCATTTTCACGGAAGGCCATCATCGACTTTATGCTGGCGCAGTCCCAGCCTCATCCCGAAATGTTGGAACTTATGCGTGCCCTCAAAGCTCGCTATGGGCTCAAGATCGTAGTGGTCACGAATGATGGACGCGAATTTGCCATCCATCGTATTCGGCAATTCGGCTTGACCGAGTTCGTCGATTTCTTTATTGTTTCCTGCTTTGTCCATTGCCGCAAACCCGAGCCCGAGATCTACCGCTTGGCGCTCGACCTGAGCCAGACGCCACCAGCGCGAGCCGTATTCATCGACGATCAGCTGCTGTTTGTCGAGGTTGCCCAGAAACTCGGGGTGCATGGGATTCACCACACCGACTATGCGTCTACCAAGGCCGCTTTGGCAACGCTTGGGCTTTCTCTGGCGTCTTAAGCAAGAGGGAGCGCTGTCAGCCGGGTTGTCATAATTGAGCGATCGATTCTTTACTGGAGAGCGATCTCTGGTTCCACGGCATGGGGAGGAACAGTCCCCCAAATTTCTCTTGACAAGAATAGGCAGGTTGGCATAACAAGAAGCGTCAGATAACGGAAGGCTGCGCCTAGGACGAGATCGTGGGTGGGCAAAGGCCGAGAAACTCAAAGGGGTGCCGTTGGTGATTGGTCTGCTGGTGCGAGGCAGGGGCCCAGCCAGCTTGCTGCTCAGGGCACATATCATTGAGTTCAACATCCAGAAGCAAATAAACACAACGCCTCGGAGAAGGTCTGACAGTGAGCTTGGATACAGGCTGCTGGCAAGGGAGAGAGTGGCCCGTTTTCTCCTCCTTTCTCCTCGTGAAAAGGAAGTGTCGGTCATGAAAAGTCTGAGATGGGTGCTAGGGCTAATAGGAATCTTAGGTATCGGGGCCATGGCAGTTGTAGGAGTTGATAAGGAATCGCGGGCGTGGGCGGATGATAAAGAGGATACTCCGGTCAGCTCCGGCTTCTTCCATAACTGCGAGGTGCGTAATGGTGGGAAGGCGGCGTGCTGGGGGAGCAACTTCTTTGGGCAAGCCAATGCACCAGGAGGAACTTTTGTCCAGGTCAGCGCCGGTCTCTTCCATACCTGCGGCGTGCTCAGTAACGGGAGTGTGCAATGCTGGGGGGACAATAGCGCTGGGCAAGCCAGTCCACCGGGAGGAACCTTTGTCCAGGTCAGCGCCGG
>JACQEL010000636.1 GCA_016200595.1 Deltaproteobacteria bacterium | reverse complement strand
GGATACCCCTGCGCCTGCGTCCGCGAAGGGGGCGGCATATCGTGCTCGTTGAGCGACGCGGCTTGGTGTTGCTGCCCCTTGCTCCAATACCCCGTACAGTTAGTTGATTGTGCATCCTTACACGTTTGATTACCCTGAAGATTCGAGCTGCAGCTACTGACGAGAAGCACGACCGCCAGCAACCCACCTACCATCTCGACTACGTGTTGACTTGCCTGGTTCTCCATATCCTTTTCTTTTATCTCTCTTCTCTTATCGCTCTATCACCTTATTGCACGACTGAGCTAAGAATGTCTATGCAATTTTCTCTCACAGTCGTGCCGGACGCTTCTTTTATGCGTCGGCATGGATAGGGTAGAGCTTGAGCGCGTTATCCCACATGATCTTGCGCTTACTCTCCTCGGACACACCAGGCAACTCAAGCAACTCTTTCACCGCCCCGACGTAGCGCCGCCCTTCGGGGTGACTGAAATCAGTCGCTGTGACGATATTGTTGTCACCCAGGACCTCGATCACTTGCTTGATACCTGGATCATCCGGGTCAGCAGAGATGTAGCACTGCCGCTGAAAGTAGTCGATCGGATGCATTTTCAAGCCGGGAATCTCCAGTCCGCGAAAGCCCCCTTGCACACTGGCAGCTAAGCGGTCCAGCCAAAACGCCACCCAACCGGCGCCCGATTCGAGATGCGCCACACGCAATTGGGGGTGGCGTTCGAGCACGCCCCCCATAATCAGCGCAGTACACGCCAGTATATTCCCAATAGTGAAGGCGACGGTGGTCTGCGCGGTTCGTAGCCCTGGCAGATAGTAGTACAGCATTTCATCTGCGGCAGTGCCGGTTCCAGTATGGATGGCAAGGGGAACATCGAGCTCTTCGAGCGCCTGCCATAATGGTTCATAGAAGTCATCGTACAGGCGGTGCTTACAAACCGGCACGGGATTGATATGAACGGCTTTAAAGTCGAATTCTTTGACGCAACGGCGGGCTTCTCGTGCGGCCTCTTCGGCATCGCGCAGGTCTACCGAAGCGGCACCAAAGACCCGCCCGCCTGCGGCTGAGCAGAAATCATGCAGCCAGTTGTTGTATGCTCGGCGATAGGCGGCCGCGGTATCAGCGGCGAGTTCAGGAACCGCTGTGGTCAGTAAGCCGGCAGACGGGTAGACCACCATGTAATCGATGCCGGTACGTTCCATGGCTAATTTGTACATCTCCGGCGGGAATCCTTGTCGCGCAAAGTCAGCATACGCTTCATCATGTCCTGGCAAAACGATGGGCGACCCGGCGTCGAAAGAGGCGCCGCCAGTACGTGCCAGTGCCGCCGCATCTAAAGGATCACGGCCAAAAGGCATGACATATTCACCGCCGCTTGAGGAGGGGATCACCAGCTTAAAGCTGAACGCCAGCGGTTCACCTTGGTAGCCTGTTTGCGCGATCGGCATCGGCGAGCGGAACTTCGGTTCGAGATATTTCTCGAACATATCCGCTGGTTCGATCACATGAGCGTCGCTGTCGATAAACCTGTAACCATTTCGCATACCGACCTCCTTTGTAGTTCGCCTCACTCTTTTTCTCCAAAATGCAGGAGAATGCAAGAGAAGTAACGTCTCTTGACCTCTTTGAAGGTTAGGTGGTACTGAAAAGTTTCCGGATAAAACTGACTGCGACGGTCTTCGCGAAAGGAGTACGACGATGGCAGATATTCCCCAGTGGTGGATGCGCGGCGACTGGTTCGACGTCTGTAGCTGCGACATTGCCTGTCCCTGTGAATTCGCTCAGCCACCGACGAATAACCAGTGTGAGGGCGTCCTCGCCTATCATGTGCGCGAGGGCGTGTATGGCGATGTGCAGCTCGACGGTCTGAATGTACTAGGGGTGGCACACTTTGAGGGCAATATCTGGGCCGGCCAGGCCAAGGTCGCCCTTGGTTTGTTCATCGACGAACGCGCCGGCGAACCGCAACGCCAGGCGCTACAGATGGTCTTTTCGGGTCAGGCCGGTGGGTTCATGGCGAACTTTGCCAAATTAATCGGCGAGGTGCGTGGCATCGAGTTCGTGCCGATTTCTTTCGCGGTGGCCGATGACCTTGCCTATTGGCGGGCGGAGATCCCCGGTAGAGTGATGGCCGCGGCTGAGGCCCTCACCGGGCCGATGACGCCTCCAGGCAAACGCGTCCAGCTGCTTAACCCACCGGGCTCTGAGGTCGGGCCTGGACAGGTCGCCACCTGGGGCAAGACCACCAAGAATCAGGTTGATGCCTATGGCTTCCACTGGGACTGGGCGGGCAAATCGAGCAAGCACATCCCGTTTGACTGGAAAGGGCCAGTCTGAAATTTATTACTAAAAGTGACGTTGAAGAATCTTCCCACGGAAGGCGATTTAGACGAGTATGACTCAACAACCAGTATTCACGGAACGCGATGACCGCTTCCATTTCGCAGAGATGGGTGGCGACTGGTGGGCGACCGAGACCGCCTGGTTCTCCTTCTGCCACCCGGAACGCCGCTTGGGAGGCTGGCTCTACACGCTGGTGCGGCCCAACATCGGCACAGTGGCGGGGGGCGCCTGGATCTGGGACGACTCGGCGCATCTGCCGTGGGAGGTGCTCTATTCGGCCAACTACACCGCCCTCCAACTGCCGCGCGATCAAGACCTCGACAACATCACTTTGCCGACCGGCGTCTCGATCCGGGTGATCGAGCCTTGTATGTCCTACGCCCTGGGCTACAACGATAGCCCGCGCCTTCAGGCGTCGCTGCGCTTCGACGGCGTGATGCCGCCGGAACCCCTCACTGACACAGGCTCGACCTTCGGGCGTTCACACCATTTCGACCAGATCGGGCACCTGCACGGAGAGATCGTGCTACATGGGGAGTCCATCGCCATTGATTGTCTAGCGATACGGGACCGCACCTGGGGGCGGCGCCCGGAGGATCGTCCACGCGCTTGACCCAGGGCGAGCGACGGATCAAGCGTGACGCTGCGAATGGCTGGATCTCACGCATCGAGCTCCACGCCAGCGATGCCGAGGGACGCAAGCTCGTAGCCGTCGGCGAACCGGTAAACCGCATCATTATCAATCGGCACACCTTTATCGACGTCAACAGTCTGGTGCGCTGGGACCTTAACGGCGAGCTCGGGTGGGGGGAGGACCAGGATATGTGGCCCGTGCATCGCTGGTCCCGCCTCCGTCGTACCGCCCTAGGCAGCAGTCAGTGCTAACGGCAAAGTTTTCGGCCCGCGCACGAAAAACGAATCGAGCCACGTAATGGGTTGCGCTGTGGCTCTGAGCGACGGCAGATGTTGCAGCAGCGCCTCCAGTGCAACCTTGGCTTCGAGACGGGCCAGCGGCGCTCCCAGGCAGAAATGGACGCCGTGACCAAGGGCGACGTGACCGTCAGTGTTGCGGGTCAGGTCGAAGCGCTCAGGCTCGGGGAATTTGCGCGCGTCACGATTGGCCGAGGCGAGCAGCGGCATGACCGTCGCATTGGCGGGAATGGTGGTTCCGGCAATTTCCACGGTCTGGGTGGTCTGGCGAAACAAGGCTTGCACCGGGGAATGATAGCGAAGACTCTCTTCGATGAGTTGGGGGATGAGAGACGGATCGCGCCGTATCTTGCCCAAATCGTCCGGTTGCTCCAAGAGAGTCACCATGGTGCTGCCGAGCAGGTTCGTGGTCGTTTCCGTTCCACCCAACAGCAAGAGGATCGAGAGGCTCAGGACCTCGAGAGCGGTCAGCGCCTGACGCTCTTCTTCGGCACGCATGAACGCGCTGATGATATCATCTCCCGGTTCTTGACGACGGCGGGCGATTGTCGCTTCGAAGTACTCGCGCGCGGCGTTTACGCTCTGCCGGATGCGCTGTCGACCTTCTTCCGTGGCAGTGGCGCGATTCGAGGCGCTGACGATGTCATCAGCCCAGCGTTTGAAGTCTACGCGCCGCTCCGGTTCAATGCCAAGCATTTCCGCGATCACCAGGACAGGAAATGCCGTGGAAAAGTCGCGCATGAAGTCACACTCGCGTTTGCCGCGGATACTCTCAACCAACTCCAGCGCAATCGCGCCGACGCGCGGCGTGAGATTGCGGACCATACTCGGCATAAATCCTTTGTTCGCCAACTTGCGGAGTCGTGTATGGTCCGGTGGATCGCTAGTGATCATCCACGGGATTTCAGGGACTGGATTGAACTCTCCGAGCAGTTGATCGAAGAACGCGGATGAAGAAAACAGTTGCGGGTTCTTGAGCACGTAAACGACGTCAGCGTAACGACTGACGGCCCAGGCTTGGAGTGATTCGACCCAATACACCGGCGCATGTTCGCGCAGGTAGGCGTAGTGCGCATAGAGGTTTGCTTTGACTTCAGGGAGAAGTGGATTGTAGTTCATCGTGCAGTCTCCTTGCCGATTTTCATCCCCGTCCCACGGACGGACCACTCGACTACAGCGGCTTTCCAGACCCTTTCCAATACTCGACCGTTGGTCTCAAGGCACCAAGCTGTTGTAACGCTGTTACCGCATCCCAAAAGGTGGCTTCGCGTACGATCTGCCCATTTTCATAGGTGTGGAACGTCATGCCGCGCACGACGGTCTCTTTCCCTGCCGCTGGGACGCCGAGAAACTCGCCGGTATGCTGCCCACGCCACTCCCACTCGATTACCCCGTGCTGTGTATCGCCGGTATAGCGCAGGACATCAAAGACGTTCGTTCCGGCTGGACCGGGGGGAGTAGTATTCTCGAACACCTTGAAGGCGCGGCGGAGTTCTTCCTTGTCGGTAATGCGTTGTCCGAGTAACAAATCTTCGAAGAGGAACACGTCTGCGTATAAATCCATGACCTTGTCCGCACTTTCAGCAAACGTTTTGATCCACATGTGCGCCCA
>JACQEL010000075.1 GCA_016200595.1 Deltaproteobacteria bacterium | reverse complement strand
TTGTAGTCACTGTTTGTAGGGGCGACGCATGCGTCGCCCCTACGACTGCGGGCTCTAACCCGGCTGAGGCTCAAACACTATCGCTGCCCTTGTGCCAATCTTCTGAATTCTGATTTAGAAGAAAAAAGGGAAGGTGGGCACTGCCCCCTACACTCTACCGAAACGCCGGCATCACTTCCTGAGCAAAGAGTTTCAAAGTATTGAGAAAGTCATCCTGTGCGATGTCGCTCAACACCATGCAGAACAGACTGACGCCCTTACGGTTCTTCTCTTTGACGCCTTCAATGAAGCCCGCTGGGTCGCCACGTAGTGACGTCTTGTCCAAGTCTGCCAAGCGCCCCAAGGTCTGCTTGGCCATTGGCCACTTGCGCTCGAAGTCGGCTTTGTCTTTGCCTAACACCGCGACAACTTGCTCGGAAATCTCGATCTCTTCCGGGTTACGACCAAAGGCTTTGCAGTGCTCGACCACAACCTGCCACTTTTTCTCGACGCGATGGGCCACTGCTGCCGGACAGTTCCACCGATCGGCATGCTGGGCGACCAGCTTCAGCATCTTCTGCTCGGCCGCTGCACCAATGGTGATAGGAGGATGCGGCTTCTGCACCGGTTTAGGATTGTTGTACGCGCCGTCAATGGTGAAGTATTTGCCGGCATATGAAGGTTTCTCTTCGGTGAACATTTTCTTGATAATTTCCACGCCTTCCTTCAACTGATTGGCGCGTACGCCGCCTGAAGGAAACTCGTACCCATAGGCTTTGTATTCTTCATCCATCCAGCCGGCACCCAGTCCGACTTCCACTCGCCCGTTGCTGATATTGTCGAGCGTTGCCACCATCTTGGCGAGAAATGCCGGATTGCGGAACGAATTGCAAAGCACCAGCCCACCGACACGGAGCCGGCTCGTCGCCGCCGCAATCGAGGTCATGAGCGTCCAGCTCTCCAGGTAGTCCATCTGCGGGATGCCGCGCACCCACATGTGATCAGGAAACCACATAGAGTGAAACCCGTACTCTTCTGCCGCGAGAGCGCGTTCCTTAAGCGCGGTAAAGTTGAGTCCCACCTGAGGCTGAAATAGAGCAAACTGGATCTTACGTGCCATGCCTGTCTCCTTTACTGGGCAATCAGCTATTAGCCGTCAGCTATCAGCGAAAACGGGAAGATACAAGAACGACCCCACTTTGATTGCTGAACTGCACCTGACCTCTCGCTCTGCCAGGCTGCCTGAGCAGCGCACGGACATGAAAGTGCAGAGCTATTTCCTAGGTGGAGCTGTCACGAGAAAGAAGAGAAACAGGAAGCTCGGCCACCACTGCAACACCAAGCGGCCCATCGAAGTCTTGACATGCCAGGTAAGATCATGGGGTGAAATAACATAGATCGCGAAGTACGCGACAAACATCAGGATAAGGATGCTCGTGGCACTCAGCAGAATTAGTACGTCGCGCCTGTCGGTTTTGACCCCTACTAACAAGCAGTACACGAACATGGCGGGTAATACAGGCCAGGTCCACTCTCCAAAGTACATCCATTCCCAGGCGAAAGACCGCGCAATTTACCCATACCTGCCCATATCGAGGATCTGGTCTTTGCGAGAGATTCCTTCGAGGCCAGTGATCAAGACGTCCGACGGAGCATAAACCAGCTTGAAATAGGCAAGCACGATTAAAATAGGCACTGCGCCTGTCAGGAAAGGCCGGCAGTCCTGCCACCCCGCTCTCCAACCGCGTTGGCGTACCGCAAACGTGCCCCGGACAGTCAACACCACGAACACGAACACCAAACCTTCATCTTTGGTCCATGCAGCGCAACCGGCCATGAGCCCTGCCACCACAAGATACCCATCCTGCGGCTCTGCTCCGTAGTCGTGTAGTACTAGCAAGAGCAATGTCGCCAGGAAAAAGTATCCTACTGGCACATCAGCCATCTGGTCCGCCCCCAGGGCATAAAATAAGGGGGTTCCCATTAACACTACGGCAGCCAAGTATCCTGAGAGGGGACCGCGCAGCTGGTGCACGCCACCGAGGAGCAGCCCCACCGTGGCGAAGGTAAAACAGCCACCAACTAAGCCGGGAATCCACAGTGTCTCCTTGCCCAAATAACTCCAACACCGGGCAATGGCACCAGGCAGCAACAACGGATAGGACTGATGCGTCCAGCCTATTCCGGGTGTGAATAACGCCGTCCAGTGTTCATTACCACGGAATAAGAAGCGCGCATGGAGGTTCCAGATGGCCCACGCATCCCATTCTCCATGCGGATTCAAGATAGACTGTTTGATGAATAAAAACCCGATGCTAAGCAGCCCAAACAATACCAAGACGCCCATCAACCCCGTGGCGAGATCTCTCCTGTTCCTCACCCTAATACCATCATTGAGGGCGAACGCGACGAGCGGCTTCTTTTTCCTACCCAAAAAGAATAAGGCGGCCAGGAGGAAGGTCTCCACCAGCATGAGGCCATAATGAAAGGTACCCCACAAGCTCAGACACAAGAAATAGAGTAATGAAGATAGCCCCCATCCCAACCCTAGAGCGAGAGACCCAAGCAACAAAAAGTGCATAAAAGTCCAGCGCGCCGCGCGACAGAAGCGATAAACGAGGAGAACCCCTGACAAACCAACGAAGAGAATTGACCACACCCCCCACATAACGGTGCTTAGGGGCCGGCTAGTCACCTCAGCACTTTCTCGCACCCAGCTGATTTCTCCGCCTTGAGGAGGATCAAGAGAAGTTTTGACACGACGACTCAGCAGTAATACTCCGTCGCCGAAATCCTCGTACAGGCTGAACTGCGGGTATTGTCTTAGGACCGTTTGGGTATCGGTCGTCAGGAAATTCCCCACCACGAGTTCTACCTCAGGAGTCTGCAGGACGACCACCGGCGCCAGAGCGTACTGGGTGAGATAGTAATACCTGAGGTTATCGGGCTGGTCGCTGAGGTACCCGACGGTGGCCTGCGCCGGCACTTTCCTCCGCGGACGTTCGAGACGCTTGACTTGCCTTGCGACTTCGCTCTCTTGAGCAGTCTTCAAGCTGGTAAGAGAAAGGCTCAGCAGTTGCTCACCGCAGAACAGGAACCCAAATCCGGCCAAGAGGATGACAGCAATGCTGCAGCGGATGCGGCGCATAGAGAAGCTATGTTGCTTGCCAGAGTAGAGTCGAAGAGAGACCTGCCTCGTCCTCCCCATTCCCGTTCAGCTGCGGCATATAGAGGCCAAATTCCATACACGTTCTTCCCTATCCAAACAGTTAGCTGTCAGGGCTCAACATAGCCTATCCATCTAAAATGGGCAAAAATTCTGAAGGAGGAGGTTTTTGATCGTTGCAGAGCCCTCGTATCCGCTTCCCCCCTGAAGCTACCCGGCTGATAGCTAAACTCCTGCCTGAGGTGAAAAGGCTTATCCTCTGGGGGTATTGGTGGGCATTGCCCACCCTACTTTTACTTTCAGCCGTCAGCCTGTAGCTCGCTTGCTGCGCTCGCTCTATGGGCACTTGGGGCACTTGGCTCCTACCACAAGCCCCAGTCCATGTGCTATATGCCATCGTCATGGACTTCGAATTGAGTGCTGAACAGCAGATGCTCAAGGATCTGTGCCGCGACTTCGCTCGCAAGGAAATCGCACCGTATGCCGATGAGTGGTTTGACGCCGAGTACTTCCCGGTGGAGATTTTCCGCAAAATGGCTGACCTCAACCTGATGGGGCTGCTCATTCCTGAGGAGTATGGTGGTACCAACGCTGGCACTATGGCTATGGTCGTAGCGCTCGAAGAATTGGGCAAGGTCGATCAATCCATTGCCACCACCTTGCAAGCCCATTTGACGATCGGTTCTCTCCCGTTCCTTCATTTTGGTACGAAAGAGCAGAAGCACAAATGGCTCGCGCCACTGGCGCGCGGCGAACGCCTTGGCGCTTTCGGCTTGACCGAACCACAGGCCGGTTCGGATGCGGCCAATATTCAAACCACTGCTTACCTGGATGGTGACTCCTGGGTGGTGAACGGCACTAAATGTTTTATTACCAATGCCGGGACCCCACTGAGCTATGGCCTAGTGGCGTTGACCACGAGCGGCAAAACCGACGACGGCAAGAAGCGTTACAGCGCTATCATCATTCCCAAGGGCACTCCTGGGTACACCATCGGCAAGCCGTACAAGAAAATTGGCTGGCATACCGTGGACACGCGCGAGCAGGTTTTCGACAATGTGCGGGTGCCACGCGAGAACTTGCTTGGGCAAGAAGGTGGCGGCTTCCGCGCGTTTCTCAAGACTCTGGAATGCGGCCGCATCTCGGTGGCGACACTGGGACTATCACTGGCCGAGGCCTGTTTGGAGATGTCGGTCAAATATGCGCTGGAGCGTAAAACTTTCGGCAAGCCCCTAGCCTCGCATCAAGCCATTCAGTTCAAGCTGGCAGACATGGCGACCCAGGCCGAGATGGCAAAGCTCATGGTCTATCGGGCCGCCTGGCTGCGCGACCAAGGCAGACCTTTTGCCACAGAAGCGGCGATGGCGAAGCTCGCCTCTTCTGAGATTGCCGTGAAGACCGCAGAAGAGGCCGTACAGATTCACGGCGGTTATGGCTACACGCGCGAGTTCCCGGTCTCCCGCTTTTATCTCGACTCGAAAATCCTAACGATCGGCGAGGGGACGAGCGAGGTGCAGCGAATGGTGATTGCACGGCAGCTAGGGTGCTAATGGGTGCTAGGTTTTAGGTGCTGGGTGTTAGGGAGGCAATGAAAAAGTCTTTTCCCCTTTTCTGCCCAGCCCCTAGCACCCAACACCTAGCACCAACTGCGGCTACATACTGGAAGACGAAGAGAGGCAGAAAATGACGTTTCCGTACTTTGACTTAACGGGTAAAACTGCCGTCATCACTGGCGGGAGCAAAGGGCTGGGTGAGCAGATGGCTTACGCCTTGGCGGAAGTCGGTGCCGATTTGGCCCTAGTGAGCCGCACGCAAGCTGACCTCGATATGGTCTCCGCCGAGATACGCACCGCTACTGGCCGGCGAGTCATCGGCGTGGCCGCTGATGTGACCAAAGAGGCGGATATCGCTGTCATGGTGCAGAAGGTGATAGCCGAATTCGGTAAGATCGATATTTTAATCAATAACGCTGGCATTGGTGGTACTACGCCTATCCTCGACCTGCAGGAGGCCGAGTGGGACCGCTATATGAATCTGAACCTTAAAGGGCCTGTACTTTGCGCCAAGCATGTCGGCGCCGAGATGATTAAGCGTAAGCAGGGGAATATTATCAATGTCTCCTCGCTCTTCTCTAAGATTGTTGCGCGTTACATGGGTGCCTATGCCGCAACGAAAACCGCCCTGGTGTCTTTTACCCGGACGTTGGCACTGGAATGGGCACGGTATAACATTCGCGTGAATGCCTTGTGTCCAGGTTACTTCGACACGCCGATGAATCACGAGTTCTGGCAGACTAAGGGCGGACAAGGCATTATCGAAAGGATCCCGATGCAGCGGGTCGGAGACACCAAAGAGATTAAGCCGGCCATTCTTTTCTTGGCTTCGGACGCGAATACCTTTATGACTGGTTCGACACTGTTTGTGGACGGCGGGCATAGCCTCGTCGGGTAGGAGGGTCTATGGAACCTTGGCAAACTCGTTACAAAGACAAGCTCATTTCTGCTACCGCCGCGGCTAAACTGGTCAAATCTGGCGATCTGGTACGCTTGCACATCGGCAAGCCGCCAATCCCTATTCTTGACGCCTTGGCGAAACGTAATGGGGAAGTCGAGCATGTGACTGTGATCCAGTGCTACCCGCTCAACACGCACCCCATCTGGAACGAGCCGCAGTACAGCCAGTCCTTCAACTTGATTGTGGATTACGTTGGTGCTGGTTGCCGGCCAGGTATGCAAAAACACTACGTGGACTTCATGCCGGTGGACTATCCACAGTATGCCAAGCAGATGGAAGACGGCCGGACCAACACCTGGGAACCAGATATTTTCTTTGGGGTGGTGTCTCCCCCGGACGAGAAGGGCTATTGCAGCTTCGGCAACGCGCTGTGGTACAACAAGGATGTTGCCAAGACCGCCAAGTTATTCGTTGCTAAAGTGGACCCCACCTTCATCCGCACGCAGGGCGATAACTGGATTCACGTCTCCGAAATCGACTACCTGGTTGAAGAAACCCAACCCTTCAATCTGGGGACACCACCGCCACCCGAGGAGGAGCGTGGCACCCTGGAAGTGATCGGCGAGTTCGCGGCCTCCCTCATCCGGGACGGGGATACCGTGCAAATGGGTATCGGTGGCATCTCCGAGTCGATCGGCTATTTCCTCATGGATAAAAACGATCTCGGTATTCACTCTGAGTTGATGACGGTGACGCATGTTGAACTGGTGAAACGCGGCGTGGCCAACGGCAAGTATAAGTCCATGCACAAAGGCAAAGCAGTGGCAGCCATGATAGTCGGGGCCGCGGATCTCGAGTTTGTCAACAACAACCCGGCCTTTGAATTGTATAGTGTGCTCTACACCAACGCGCTGCCGACCATCGCCGCCCAAAATCATCAGGTAGCGGTGAATAGCACGCTGGCGATCGATCTGACCGGTCAAGCCGCGGCTGAATCAATCGGGCCACAGATGTATTCGGGCATCGGTGGACAGATGACATTTATGATGGGCGCGATGTACTCCAAAGGTGGACGTTCGATTATGGTCCTGCCTGCGACAGCGAAGAAAGGTCAGCTTTCGCGTATTGTGCCGATGCTGGAACCTGGCAGTACCTTGACAACACCGAGACAGTACATGGACTTCGTCGTCACGGAATTCGGCATTGTCAATCTGCAAGGCAAAACCCAGCGTCAGCGCGCCGAGGCCTTGATCAGTATTGCTCATCCGGATTTCCAAGCGGAACTCAAAAAACAAGCGAAGAAAATGTTTTGGCCGTAATCCTTTCAGTGCCGTATCTGAGCACTTGTAGGCTGGAATAAGCGAAGCGAATTCCAGCTTCTCTCTCATATGGAAAATCCTGACTTCACCCTGGAACTTTCCGCGGAGGAAATGCGGCATCTTGTGGCGCAGGCGGCAGAGCGGATTGTTGCTCACGTCGAGTCCTTGCCGACTCAACCCTCGGTGAATACCGAAGGGGGCATAGAACTGGCACGTAGCCTGGTGGAACCTCTACCCGAGAAAGGCCAGTCCTACACAGAATTACTCGATTTATTGTTCTCTCGCGTCATTCCTACCAGCTTCAATACCGCGAGTCCCGGTTACATGGCCTACATTCCCTCTGGCGGGATTTTCCATGCCGCAGTGGCCGACCTCATTACCGACGCGGTGAATCGCTATATGGGAATCTGGGTTGCCGCGCCCGGTCTGGCCCAGTTGGAAGCCAATGTCATACGCTGGTTTTGCGCCATTGTCGGGTATCCTGCTGCTGCCGGCGGGTTCCTCACGACTGGTGGTTCTCTGGCGAACTTTTCCGCAGTGGTGACAGCTCGTCGGGAACGCCTGCCGGAGAACTTTTTGTCAGGTACCCTGTACGTGTCGGACCAGACCCACCACTCGGTACAAAAGGCCGCCCTGCTCGCTGGGTTTCCGCCACAAAACGTGCGCCTCATTCCCTCAGATGCACAGTTTCGCGTCCGGAGCGAGGTGTTGGCGCAGGCCATTGGCAAAGATCGCCAAGCGGGTTTCACCCCGTTTCTCATCGTCGGCAATGCTGGAACGACGAATACTGGCGCTGTAGATGACTTACAGGCGTTAGCCGATGTTGCCCGGCGAGAACACTTGTGGCTCCATGTCGATGCCGCCTACGGTGGTTTCTTCCTGCTCACCGCACACGGCAAGGCGCTCATGGCGGGCATTGAGCGCGCTGACTCTATCACGCTCGATCCTCATAAAGGACTGTTTCTGCCTTATGGGACTGGATCGCTGCTGGTACGAGATGGGGCAGCCCTGAAGAGAGCCCATAGTGTTTCTGCTCATTACCTGCCTGATACTCAGGAGGACCAGGACTTAGTGGACTTCAGTCAGATTTCCCCAGAACTCTCGCGGGAATTCCGCGGCTTGCGAGTCTGGCTGCCCGTGAAGATGCACGGGGTTGGGCCGTTCCGGCACAATTTACAAGAAAAGCTCGATCTCGCCCGTTGGGCTGCGGAAGAGTTGCGAAAAATCCCTGGCATCGAAATTCTTGCCGCTCCCCAACTTTCTATTATCGCTTTTCATCTCACTCGTTCTGGTCTCACCCCAGATGCTCTCAACCAACTCAATCGGGAACTGCTTAGTCGCATTAATGCCCGTCAGCGGGTCTATCTCTCTGGCACCCTGTTGGGTGACCGCTTTGCCATCCGCATTTGTGTGCTCTCTTTCCGTACCCATTTCGACCGTATGCAAGCCGCGTTTGAAGATATACGCGCAGCCGTCAGCGAAATATGTACGGGACAATCCTGAACAGCAGACTGCGCTCACGAACGGTAGTCCTCTAAAAAATCTCTGAGTTTCGTAAGAAGGAAGTAAAAATAGGGTTCTTCTACCCCTGTGGGCGTGATAGGGATAAGCTAGCTTTAGCCAAGTGCAAAAAGGAAAGCGTAACATTTTTGTGAGTTCTGTTTCTTTCTCCAGATTTCGCTCGTTCGGTCCACGGTTTCTTCTTACGTGTAGCTTCATGTGCGGCATTTTTGTCGGCTGCTCTCGTGGCAAGCCTCAGGAAGCGACGACGTCGGCCTCCACCGAACAGATTGTGACCATTACTACCAAGTCGGTTGAGATACGTGAGATCAAACGTACGGTTGAGATGGTCGGTACTCTGGGCGGTTGGGAGGAAGTAACGATTAGTAATGAAATGCCTGGCACCATTGAGAAAATCGTGGTTGACCTAGGGGACAAAGTCAAAAAAGGTCAGATCCTGGTCCGTTTTGACCAACGGGAGGCGAAACTCGCCTTGACTCAGGCT
>JACQEL010000635.1 GCA_016200595.1 Deltaproteobacteria bacterium | reverse complement strand
TGCATTCCTTCTGGTTTGAAGAAGCAGGCAAAGGATTCACTACCGTCACAGAGCTGGACCCCAACTGCGCCATGGGCTACTGGGGTATCGCCATGAGCCTGTGGTACCCCCTTTGGGAACATCCTACAGAGGCAAGGCTGCAACAGGGGTTAGCTACCGTCGAGAAGGCAAAAGCTGTGGGAGCCAAGACTGATCGCGAGAAGGACTACATCGCGGCAATCGAAGTCTTTTATAAGGACTCGGATAAGCTCGATCATCGCACGCGCGCCCTCGCATATGAGAAAGCCATGGAACAAGTGTACCTGCACTATCCGGAGGATCGCGAAGCGGCCGCGTTTTATGCACTCGCCCTCGATGCGACGGCGCTGCCGAGCGACAAGACCTACGCCAATCAGAAAAAGGCCGGTGCGATTTTGGAGAAAATTTTCGCCGAAGAGCCGGACCATCCTGGTGTGGCCCACTACATTATTCATAGTTATGACTACCCCTCGCTCGCAAGTCGTGCGCTTCCTGCCGCCCGGAGCTATGCGCAGATTGCACCCTCGGTGCCGCACGCACTACACATGCCTTCTCATATCTTTACCCAGCTCGGGCTATGGCAGGAATCAATTCAATCAAACCGCGCCTCTGCCGCTGCCGCGAAGGACCATGACATGTGGCGGGACCGGCTGCACGCCATGCATTATCTAGAATATGCCTACTTGCAGAGCGGACAGGAAGTGGAGGCGAAAGGCATTTTCGACGAACTCAACGGCATCGGGGAAGCTGAGGCCGCGAATCGCGCAACGGCTTACGCGTTCGTCATGATCCCCGCTCTTTACACACTCGAACGGCGGCAGTGGTCTGAAGCCGCTTCACTCCAGCCGCGGTCGAGCGGTGTCCCGCATATCGAAGCCATTACCTATTTCGCTCGCGGCATTGGCTCTGCCCGTAGTGGCAACACTGCTCAGGCCCAAGCGGACCTCGAAAAATTGCAGTCGCTCCGAGAGGCTGCGATCCAGAGCAAAGAGGACTACTGGCCAGATTATATGGAGGTCCAGCGCCGGGCAGTCGCCGCCTGGCTCGCGCTCGCGGAGGGGAAGAACGAAGAGGCGCTCCAGCTGATGCGTTCCGCGGCCGAACTCGAAGACTCTACCGGCATGAATGCGGCAACGTCAGTGCCACTCTTGCCCGCGCACGAGCTTTTGGGGGAGTTACTCCTCGAACTGCATGAGCCGACCCAGGCCCTACAGGAGTTCGAGATCGCGCTGCAACTGTCACCACGCCGCTTCAATGGTCTCTCTGGCGCAGCGCGGGCAGCGCAGCTTGCAAATGATACAGAAAAAGCCCACACCTACTACACCCAGCTCGTCTCACTCTGTGACCACGCCGACGGCACTCGCAGCGAACTCACTGAGGCGCGGATGTTTCTGGCGCAGAGGCAATAGAGGAAGTGGTGCCAAGTGATTACCTGGAAGTGGTAGCGTCCAGACGTTGAAGAAAATGCGGGATGACATGCTCTCCCATCAACTCGATGACACGGTAGGCATGATACGCTGCCATCCCCGGCCACCAAATGCGGAAAATAAAATGGTTGATGCCGAGCTGGTGATGATGCTTCTCGATCTGCTGGATGACGTCTTCCACGCTGCCCAAGATGAAACGATCTTTAGCTAAATCCTCAAAGGGTACCCGAAAGGACTCTTGTCCAGGTAAGGCTTTGTCCTGTCCCCAGTCGGCGTAGGCCTGGTATTTCCCTTCCAGATAAGGCTGGGCCACCTTGATGGCCTCCTCGCGCGTCTTGGCAACGTGCATCTCTTTGATGATTGGCACTTCGGCTGGCACGCTCTTGCCAGCCTTGATGATCGCCGCTTTATAGAGCGGCATCTGCCGTTCCAGGGTTGTGAGCGTGACGTGCGGGTTGAGCAGCCAGGTACAGCCCAGACGGCCCGCCCGCGCGATAGCCGCATCATCATTGGCGGCAATCCAGATCGGCGGATACGGCTTCTGCACTGGGCGGATCGTACAGGTGGCTCTGGTGAGGTGAAAGTGTCGTCCCGCAAAGGTGACCTCGTCCTCTGTCCAGAGACGTTGGATTACCTCCAGTGCTTCCAGGAAACGCGCGGTGCGCTCGCGGCGGTTGGTGTTGAAGGCTTCGTATTCGATGTCACGGTAGCCCAGACCTACGCCGAAGACCACACGCCCTTCACTAATGACATCAAGTGAGGCCACATCCTCAGCTACTTGCACTGGGTTATAGAGAGGTAGCAGCAGGATCGAGGGAATGAGATCCATCGTCCCACTGTCCGCCGCTAATCGTGCCAACAGCGGAAGGCTTTGCAGGTTCTGATACGGTGGGGAGAGAAAATGCTGACCGCAAGCGATGGAGTGAAAGCCAGCGTCGCGCGCCAGGTGGGTCAGTTCTACGGCTTCCCGGAACCGCTTGACCGGCGAGTCGGTCCTGGGATGCTGGGGCATAACCATAATGCCGAATTTGAGCATGGGCGCTTGCTCCTTTTGTCGTCTCTAGCAAGAAATGCGAAACCTACCTGTTTATCTCAGTATGCTTTTGCTGAAGGGACAGGCATAATAAAAAGAACCCTGAACGAGAAAAGAAATAATGCAGTGCTGTCATGCCATCTCTCGCGACTCAAGTAAAGCATCCTTACATCGTCAAGCGCCGGGGTGTGTGCGGAGGCAAGCCTATCATTACTGGAACTCGTGTCTCGGTTTGGGCTATCGCCGGGTGGTCTTGTAAAGGTTACTCCGCAGAGAAGATCCAGCGAGAGATTTATCCTAGCCTGGGGTTAGCAGAGATCTATGATGCTCTGAGCTACTTCCATGATCACAAAGAGGGAATTGACCGACAGCTGGCAAAAAACTCATTATCTTCCCGTGAAGCCAGAAGACGACAAGCCCAATGGCGGCTCACTCTTCTTAGCAAAGTAGGCTAGGTTGAACCAAGCGAAACCAGCGCTGGCATTCGCTGTATTCATTCCAGCTTACGAAGTTCCCTTTTTCCCCGCCTGCCCATCAGCCGGTATTTCCGGCTCGATAGGGAATTCAGGGCAGGTCGCCCGATATAGCTCAACGTCGCCAATGTATTGCTTCCACTCCCCGCGAGTAAGATTCCGGTTGGCTCTGTAACAAGCTCGCGCCTTCCACGACTCGAAACTGACATCCCACAAGATGATGGTGTTGTCTCCACTCCCCGAGGCCAGGATCTTCCCATCCGGACTCCAGGCGACACTCACCACGGAGTTGGTGTGGCCATGTAAGAACGTCGTCAGTTGAGGACTCCGTTGCACTCCATCGAGTAAACTGCTTCTTGTCTCAGCGTCGGGTGCAGTATAATTCGCTTCGAGGCTTAGCAAGAGTCCCTCATCAAGCCGGACATAGCGGCTAAGAGATTGCGCCGCCAATTGGCGGGCGGTGGCGAGGCGAGTTTGCTGTTCGGCACGACGAGTTTGCCCTTCGGCACGGTCACGCTGGAACAGAGCAAACATAGTAGCCCCGATCGCGAGAATAAGGATAAGGGCAAGGCCGATTGATAACCAACGCAGGCGGCGAGCAATCCTCGCCTGCTCATCTGCCCGTTGTTGCTGCTCTTGCGTTCGCCGCTCGGCTTCGGCACGCTCCTGGACTTGCACGTACCGTGCTCGCCAATCCAAGATCGCCGGTGCCAAGACGTCATGGAAAATCTCATAGCGCAGGGGAACCTGCTGATCGGGTGGCTGGACTGGACGCAGGATGCGGGTTTCCTGATGGGAAAGTTCCTCCAGTACAGATGTAACTCGCTCTTGTCCAAGCCCGGTATACTCGTCCAGATCAGACACTGTGTGAGCGATCTTAGCCCCGCCTGGCGTAACTAGATAGTGAAAGACCTGTGCCGCACTGTCTTGTGCCTCTGGTGATAGTGTGCTCACTACACTATCCAAGTGTGTCCGTACAATGCGCTCTGCGCCGCCGAGAGAATTAAGTGTTTCCAGCCGTAGCTCGTGCGAACGACTGTTCATCTCCTCTTTCCATAGGCGGGTCATCACTAATTGCAGGTAGGGGTGTTTCAATCCGCAGGTCAGAAGGAGCCGAATTGGAGTGGTCTTCCACAACCCCGCGCCCCGTTTCGCCTAGAATAACCTGGCCGGTTCTGACCTGCTTCAGCACCGCCTCGACCAACGTCGGTTCGATGCTGACTTGTTGGCCGTCTGCGGCGTATAGACGGTTGTATTGTTCGATTGGTTTCTTAATCGCCGCTCGCGCCGCTTCGCGGTCGAGGTGCTCGATCCGTAAATAGTTGTCGAATAGATTAGGGATGCGTCCCTTGAAGCGGTCAAGTTTTGCGAGGGCGTCCTCACGGATGGAGATGAGGAAGCTGACTCGCAGATCAGGCTGATTGACGACTCGCGGAAACTCAACAGCGAAGGTCCCTTCGCCATCCTCCTGCATGTGATAAAGGAAATACTCTTCGAACTGGTCAAGAATGATGAGCAGATCACCACCCAGGCGCTCCGTCCATGCTCGCAAATTTTGGGCAAGCGTGCGTGATAGAGGTACTGGCTCAATCGTCTGGCCATTCAACGTCTGTATAACGGAAGCCTGGACACGTTTCGTCAGCTCAACAACGGGATCATCTCGCCACGTACTAAACACCACAACGGCAAATTCTGGTGTCTCACGCTCGGCCAAGTTCTGCCGCGCGACCTCGCGCAGGTGGTGCGCGACACCGGCGCGCAGGACGGAACTCTTCCCCACACCGCTGGCGCCATAGAGCAGCGTGAGCCGTGAGGCCATCAGGTTGGCAGTGATAATCTCCCGCTCCGCGTCTCGCCCGAAGAAAAACAGCGCATCTTCTTCTGAGTAGGGCATTAGCCCTTTGTAAGGGGAGTCAGGCATGGGGGCATCGATAGTTTAGGGCGCGCTTGCAGCGCGCGGCAGAGCGTCTACCCGTTTGTTCAGCGCAGCGATGTAGTTCTCTAAGGACACAGCGTAAATATCTACGTCGCGTTTGCTCCAGAACTCCCGCTCAAGGCGATCAGGGTCCTTTTGAATCGCCCATGATTTATACGTGAGTTTTCGCTCTCCCCAGAGGCGGCGCAGAATGACACGTAGATTCCAGTCGCGCAGGCTGTAGCCCAGAAACAAAAAGTGGCTCCGTGTTAATTTTGCCACCAATGCTTTCGGCATGAGGTTGGAGATATTTGTGTGTGTTAAATAATCGATGTAGTGATCCTCTGTAATAACGTAACTGTCTCGCTCTGGTTCGACTCGATCTACTGTTCCGTGGATTTTCAGAATCACCGGCCGCTTCATAACAAGCGACGGCATCTCAATCGGCAGCGCAACATATTCGTTCGGCCGATCAATCAAGCGTATCTCACCGTCAGGCAGGCGATGCAGGAACTTGCGGCTATGATCACCATCGGCCATGTAGGTTATTACGTCGAACGATTCACCGGCTGCTAGGAAGGCACGTTCCAACACATCATCATAGTTCGTTGTCACTAGAAGCTGGTAGCGCGGGGGGGATTCTTTCTTGCATAAAGCGCTTGGAAGGGTGGCGAAGAATTCGTGCAGGGGGGTAGGCGGATAGTCAGCATCGAAAAGGATGTGTAGTTTCTCGTACAGTGGCCCTGAACCTGTCATGACGGTAACGTATTGCGACACGCGCAGAAGATCAGCCGTCTCCTCCTTGGGATAATCAAATTCCTCAATCAGATAGGTGGACAGTTGGCCCCCACTGGGAAGATCCTGACCACGCCGCCAAGGTCCTGCGGGCAAACGTTCCCACAGATTGACACCCGCGCCGAGGAAAGGAACTACCCGCCCATCAACAATCGCTTTGAGTACCCTTGTATAATGAGCATCCAGAGGCTCTGATGGAGACAGAGCCTCTACAAGAGCCTGCGCTTGTTCTGCTTCAGGCATTAGCTTTTCTTCCTTTCCAGCGTATCGAGGCTCAAATGCAGCAGTTCATCCGGTCGGTTGGTGATCCCAAAAGCTTTAGCAGGAACGCCTTTAGCAGGATCAAAGACACCGACGTAAAAGATCACTGGAGTGGTTTTCTTTTGCCGCAACTGCTCTACAAACTCAAGACCAGCGGTTGTATCCTTCCCACGGCTCATATCGGAGATTACGAGATCGTAGTTCCCCGTTTGTAATATACTCAGTGCCTCATCGGTGCTCTTAGCAGTGTCTACGTCTGTCTTGAGCTGCCGGAACATGCGGCGCTCATTCAAGTTATTCTCGGGATGGTCATCAACCCAGAGGATCTGCGCGTCCCGGAAAATTGCCAGATGCTTTTTGGCGCGGCGTAACGCTCGTTCTTTATCCTCTGAAGAGACATTTACTTTCCACTGCGGAGACTTTTCCGCCAATTCGATGGCAGCATCGATGGACTCGCGAACGAAAGACAGCTCCACTCCCCCAGCCTTGAAGCCGGTGAGGTTGGGCAATAACTCATCGCGGATGGGACGGTAGAAGAGACCAAAGAGAGTAGCAACAGACAGAAACCAGAGAAGCGAAGGAATGAGCTTGATGAGTTCCACTGCCATCTTTTCCACCTCCGTCCAAAGGTCCACTTTTCTGAGGACCTGAGGAAGGCACTGTATCGCCGGGAATTGTCCCGTGCGCCCCCTCACCCTAACCCTCTCCCACGAGGGGAGAGGGAAATTTCTTGCGTTCTTCCTTCTTTCCCTTTTCTCCTACTCCATCCTTACCGCCCCATATTTCTCATAGTACTCAATCCACGCGTACCGCACGCTTTTCTCTAGCGTGTCTTTGATGAGCGTGAAAATTTCCTGCATGGTAAGGATGGCGACAGTCTTGATGCCAAGCTCAGTTTCTAAAGTCTGCACGGCGCTGCGCGAGCCGCCGTTGTGAGGCTCACCTAAGAGCTCCTGACGATCAACCGCAATGACCATACCGGCAATCTGGTAATTTCCTAACAACTTGATCTTATCGAGCGCCTCGTATTTAGCCTGACCGGTGGTGATCACATCGTCCACCAGCAGGATCGCGCTATCCTGCACGAATTTTTCCGCACCAACGATAACTTTGCTGGCATCGCTGCCCTGCGTCGCCTCACCGTAGGCTTTCTCCTCTTTGCGGTCATACAAATAGCAGGTGTTCTTGCCGAAGTTTTCGTAGAGCCCTTCACACGTCAGAGC
>JACQEL010000634.1 GCA_016200595.1 Deltaproteobacteria bacterium | reverse complement strand
CGGCTAAAATGAGACCCTTCGCTACGCTCAGGGTGACACGTAAGGCGGTTTGGTTGGGGACTCTAAGATCAGAAACTGCAGAGGGGCACTGGTAAATTGCCTGCCAGTGCTCTTCCTCTTCCATAACAGAACCGCGCCACGGTCTGACCGCGCGTGCTCAATGTCGGAAAAACTGCTTACGCGTCACCTTGAGCAGTGCTCAGCGTTTTATACTTCTCCACTAGCCAAGCGATACTTGCTCTTTCATCTTCGAGGATCGTGCGCAACAATTCCTTGCTCTGCTGATCTTCCTGAATTTCCTCAATCAGATCAGTCACCGGCCTGAGAAACTCGTCCCGGTCACCAAACAAGGTCGCCAGTACTTGCAACTTCTCTACGTCCTTTTTCTCAGGCGCAGCGAAAAAGGGTATCTCTTTCTCACGTCGTTCCGCTGGGATGGTGTATTGCCGGGTGCCGCCCAGTTCCTGGAGTCGAGCCTTCATGAGTCGAGCATGCGAAGCTTCCCGCAACTGTATGGTGCGTAGCCCACCTTTCACTCCTTCATGAGAGCTTACCTCAATCCAGCGTGGCAGGTATTCAGCGACAAAGCCTTCTGTACAAGAGTACTGATCCAAGAGGTGCATGATTTTCTCACGTTCGCTGGGATTAGCTCTACCCTTGTAGCCGCCGTAGACTGTCCGCTGCCGGCGGGTAGGTTCCGTTTGCTCCGGTGCTGCCATAACACACTTCCTCCTAAAACAATCACAAACAGTTGTAGACTATGCGACCTTTCCCCACGCATGAATCTTCGTCGGCGTGATCCGTACCATCGGATTGCGCGCAAAAGTGAGGTCCATCAGACGATACTGGGCGTAGCGTTCACGCAGGAGTTCCAGTACACGGGCATACTCGTTTTCGTCCTCGACGAGAGCGGCGGTCCCACTGACCAAAACGTAGGCCAGTTGTGTCCAGTCCTCCACGTAGTCGTCAATGACTAAGGCAACCTGCGGGTTTTCCAGGATATTACGTACGCGCTTGAGAGGTTTGCCGGTGTGGCGCTTGGGCTTCTCATCCACGACAAAATAGAACCGCTCGCCATCAAACGCGTAACAAAAGGGAATAACGTGGGGTTGCCCGTCCTGTCCGCTAGTCGCCAGACGTGCAACAACATGCGTGAGAATGAAACGCTGCACCGGTGCAGAGATTGGCTGGTCCATAACCGCTCATCCCCCAAGTTCCACGCGGCTTCCTGCGTGAAACACAGCTTGTGCTTCCTGATAGATACGCTCCGCCTGTCCCGAGTACCGCGGAGAAAAGTGGAAGACCACCAGTTTTTTGACCTGCGCCGCCCGGCCGAGCAATCCGGCTTGACGGGCAGTAAGGTGGTAACGCCGCGTCGCCTGGTCCTCATCGGCATCGAGAAAAGGAGATTCGCAAAAGAAGAGGTCCGCGCCGTGGGCCAGTTCAGCGATGCGCGCAGCATTCTCGGGGCTGTAGAGAGTGTCAACCACATAGGCAAGCTTTTGCCCGGGTGTTTCTTGCACCAAGCGATCGCGCAGCTCACCTAAGGTAAAATCACGACACTGCTCCTGTCCATCCTTCAGTCGCCAACGTGCCGTAATGACCCCCTCGTTGGGCTCTTCACGGCGCAATGCGCGTTTGAGTTCCGTAAGCCACGGCCCCGCCGGCACCCCTAACCGATGCAGCTCAGTTGTGTCCACGTTCAGATGACTCTTTTCTTCCAGGGCAAAGCCGAGCGAGTAGATACGATGGTCAAGATGGGCCGTGCGCACCCGGAACGCTGGCTCATCCAGCAACGTTCCGTGAAACGGCAGAGGTGGCAACTCTTCAGGCACGAAGCCGGTTGCCGCGGAGAACAACCTCCGGCGTATGCTATCCGGCGCGACCTCAGCCGCCTCGATGGCAAAGTCATAATTGTCCACCAGATTCCAGGTATAGCCCCGGAGCTTGCCCTCGACACAGGCCAGGATTCCCGGCGGACCAAAGAGATATAATTTCTTATCGCGTGCTAAAAACAGGCGGAGCAGGCGATCAAAGCCAATGAAGTGATCTATGTGACAATGGGAAACGAACACATGGCTTACTCGCAACATCTCGGCCGACGGCAGAGCGTCATTATGGCCGAGGTCGAAGAGCAGGGCACGCCCTTCCCAGTGTAAGTCAATATAGAGGCCGGGGTCGCCAAACGGACCGTTGACCAAACGGGCGGCAAAAGTCAGACTCATGTTCTAAAAAAGTAAACCGAGAAGGAAACTTCTACTAGGAGGGAGGCGACCAAAGAGAGTGCGGAGTAGACCAAGCGGCCGCTCCTCCTAGCGCTTCAGTACGATGAAACGGTCCTTAAGCCGCACGACCTGATCTTGAATTGACGACAGGTGACGGCTTTCCTTGAGCACCTGGAACAGATCCATATCCGAGGCCTCGCGCCGCCCTTCCGTCATCTCGCGTACGGCATCGATAATCTCGTGGATGACCCGCGGAATTTCCCGTTGCGGAATAACCAAATCTCCACGCCCCAGGGTCCCTCCCCAATGCGCGGCATAGGGTCGTAAAACATTCAAAATCTTTTCGGTAACGCTCTTTTCCCCTGCCATGATGTCCCTCCTGATTGCTAATGCCGGCCCGTATTATCCTCGTTGCTCCTAGCCTTTGCAAGTGATTCCCTGCGCTCGGGTGCATATCAAATTCTGGCAGACCTGCAGCTCACTGTACTCGTGCTTCGACAGGCTCAGCACGAACGGCAAATTTCGCAGTCAATTCCACCCTAGTCCCGTTCGCCCTGAGCTTGTCGAAGGGTGGACGGCAGATTCTCTCAACCAAGTTGCCCTCAAGTGATATGCATCCCCTGCGCTCGCCGCAAGAGGTACCTGCCCAGACAGGGGAATTGACAGTGGACAGGGGGACGGTTAGGTCTTGGGCAGGGCGTAGCTTCAGCCTTCGGCCTGGCTTTTCCTTGACATGCCACTGAGCGTGCGTCCTTACCTTTGTCCGGTACCAGAGCCAAGAGGAGAGAGTGTTGTATGGCCACGATGATCACCAGCGAGTGCATCAACTGTGGGGCCTGCGAACCTGAATGCCCCAACACCGCGATCTACCAGGGCGGTGTCGAATGGGACTTTAATGGCGCGAAAAATCCGGCGATAGCAGACGGGATTTTCTATATTGTCCCCGAGAAATGCACTGAGTGCGTCGGGTTTTACGATCATGAAGCGTGCGCGGCGGTCTGTCCAGTGGACTGTTGCATACCGAATCCAGATATCGTTGAAAGCGAAGCGCTGCTGATCGCTCGCGCTCAGCAACTCCACCCCGAAACCACCTTTGGCAACGATTTTCCCTCACGCTTCCGGACCGAAGGCGCCGCGGTCCCGGTTACTGCACCAGCGGCGACCGCAGCTCCTGCCCCGGCTGCCGCTCCAGCCGCAGCGCCGCAAGCTGCGTCGGCACCTGTTGCTGCTCCCGTTGCTGAAACCTTCTCTCTCAGCCTCCCCGACGCCAACGAGTGGGAAGTGCCTATCAATTGCTCCCGCTGTGAGGGCGACTATAGTGTGCCTTTCCAGTATTTTCGCATCGGTGTGGTATTCTACTGCCCACATTGCACCGCTTCATTCGTGGTGACCTCAACCATCTACAAAAACGTTGCCAAGACGATTGATGGCTTCTACGCTCGCTGGACGAAGGCGTTCACGGAATTTCAGGAAAAACGTCGCCGCGAACTCGAAGAGTTCGAAGAAAAACAACGGCAAGAACTCGAAGGCTTCTCTGCAGTACTGAAGAAAATTGCGGCCGGTGCCAATCCCCCCGGCAGATCGCACCCGCGGCTGTCGATGTTTGGCTTTCAGCGCGTAGGGTGAAGAGAGCAGTGAAGAGTTAAGAATGAAGAGTGAAGAGTTACCAGACTTTACAGTTTTCTCACTCCTCACTCTTAACTCTTAACTTTTCACTCTTCACTGCTCTAGCTGCCGTACTTCTTGCCGAGGGCCATTGCTTCCGGCACTCCGAGCAGACTGGTCATCTCCTCGAACACGCCGAACTCCGCACCACGGGCGATAGTGCCGGTAGCTTTCAGTTCGCGCATGGCGTCGCGCATGCGCAGATAAAAAGCCATGAGGGTCGCCGTATAGATGGTCAGCTTGAAGCCGAATTTCTCGATTTCCTGTACCGGGAGAAGCTGGCCGTTATAGAGGAGCGGCAGATCCCGCAGCTCCTCGGCATACCGCTTCATATCGTCGAGCGTTCTGATGCCGTCAACGAAGATCAGGTCAGCACCAGCAGCTCGATACGCTCGCGCCCGTCTAATCACGTCCTCCCAGCCGTTCACCGCTAAGGCATCAGTCCGAGCGATGATAACAAAGTTCGCATCGCGCCGCGCATCACAAGCGGCCTGCACCTTCGGCACCATCTCTTCCATAGGGATTACCTGCTTTCCAGCCAGAAACCCGCAGCGTTTGGGCCAGACTTGGTCCTCAATATGGAGCGCGGCCGCGTCGGCCGCCTCGTATTCACGCACCGTGCGGTAGACGTTGACCGGATTGCCGTAGCCAGTATCGGCGTCACAAATTAACGGAATATCCACCGCGTTAGTGATATAGCGCACGTTCTCGACCATTTCGGCCATGGTCAGCAGTCCCACATCGGGAAACCCACGTGCCGCTGCCGTGCCAAAGCCCGTCATATACACGGCCTCGAAGCCCGCGGCCTGAGCAAGACGCGCTTGAAAGGCATCGAACACAAAAGGAGCGACGACCATTCCCGGACTGTTCAGCATCTGTCGTAAACGCTGGGCTGTGTGTGACATGACATCCTCCTCAAGTTGCTGTTCACTAGTGTGGAGAGCCTATCGCGACCAGAGGTCTGCAACCAGAATAGAAATATCCGGAAGCAACGAGGGGGAGATCCGCTCGTCTTTCCCGGGTCGGAGGATTTGCAGGTATCCAGCACTGCTAGGCTGAAGATAGATTTCTATACACTCTTGCTGCAGATCGATCAGCCAAACTTCCGGAACACCATGACGCGCATAGAGGGGAATTTTAACTTCCCGGTCATAGTGAACTGTAGTATCGGCTACTTCAATAAGCATTAAAACATCTTCCGGTCGAGGGTGAGCTTTCCGGTAAAAGTCATCTCTGAGGCGCAAGATGGCTATATCAGGTTGTGGCTCAGAATATTTTCCTAAGCGCACCGGATTCTGCGTGGAGAGGAGCGCCTGGCCTACTAAAGCTGCGCTTACCAAAGCAGTCAATTGTATTACTGTTCCTGAATGATCACTGCCGATAGGCGCCATCTCTATTAACTCCCCATCAACTAACTCCACGCGGTCATCCTCATGAAGAATCCCCGCTTCCCCCATCTTATGGTAATCCTCCACAGTAAGAAGGCGATGTCGGACTACAACTTGTGTGGATTGCATAGCGACCATTTTCCTGTTGCCTGTCCTTTCGCGCAGTTTTGTTATCCCAGCGATCGCAAGAACGAAAGGAGCGCAGAGAGACACGCGTCCGGATTATCGACATAGATCTCATGCCCACGTCCTTCAATGACCGCGATGCGTGCGCCCGGAATAGAATCGCGAATCATCACCTGCTCGGTCAGGGGAGTCAATTGACTCTGAGCCGGCGCCAGCACTAGGGTTGGCACTTTGACCTGAGGCAGGAGTGGAGTGATATCTACACTTGGTACCAACCGGCACAGGCCCTGCAGGACATGGGTCGGTGTTTTCGCCCACTCCTTGAGAATCCAGTCGATGTGAGCTGGATTGGTGCCCGCCAGGCCGCCTCCGCGTTCCATCAGCGCCTTGACCCACCCCGCCGGCCCTAGAGTACCGAGTGCAGTGTACCAATCTTCGTACCCTACAGCGAAGAGCCGCTGAATCGGCGGGCGGATAGCAGTCGGCGTGGCGCACAGGGTCATGCTCTTGAATCGCTCTGGCCAACGAGCCGCGAAGGCGATGCCGAGAATGCCGCCGACCGACTCGCCAACGTAGTGCACGCGGTCAAGACCGAGGGCATCGAGAAATCCCTTCATGTCGTTCAAGAGATCATCGACTGACCAGACGTAATTCGCTCCTGGGTCGGCGGACTGGCCATGCCCGCGCATATCACGACGCAGCACGCGGTAGTGCCGAGCAAGTGGGGGCACCCAGTGATACCAGAAGCGCGAACTGCGGCCAAAGCCATGTTGAATCCAGACGGTCTCGGCCCGCTTCCAGGGATCAGTAAAGTCATCCACCTCGTAATGCATCTCGTAGTTGTTAGCTCTGACTTTGGACATAGAGATTCCCTCCTGATAAAACTCTCACCTGCAGTCGATGAGCCTGCCGCTTACCACTCCGTACGCGCTGGCGGCAACGCTCCCGCCGCGTGCGGAGCCTCAAAGAATTTCTCGTCCGTCGTCAGATCTTTGACCAGATACCGACGCAGCAGGCCAGCCGCATGCTGCAACAGCTCACGTTTGTCGCGAAATACCTCCTCGCACACCCATTCTCCACGGATCCAGCAATCGAACGAAGCTTCGTCGATAAAGTTAAACTCCAGAATCCGCTCATTCGTAGGAGTGCCCGTAACAATGGCGCGCAAAGACAAACCGGAATCGACCAAAACTCCGCGCGCAGTTGACGGCAGAGGCAGCGCACGTTTTATTCTTTCGACCTCTTTCGCCGAGCAGTGCTCTGCCAGCAACGGCAGATAGGCCCAGTCCCCGGGGGCCGGGTTGCCCTGAGCGAGCAGCTTTAAGTTGAGATCGGTCAGGTTTTCACGCGCCTGTTCCTGATCATAGCCTTCGACACTCTTAAAGAACACGGCTCCCGCTGGAGCCTGACGGTCTTCAGGTTTGACCCGCTCGCGGGTTTTCCCCTGATCGACCCACCAGCGATTATCACTGGTGGTGCCTTTTTTCTCTCCGTGCGTCGTTCCGTCTTTCCGCTCCGGCATGGCTGTCTCCCTTGTCCGGTTAACGTGGGGGGAGGAAATAGGAAAATCCGACCAGGAAAATACCTGAATTTAACCCCACATTGCTGCTATAGAGGCCGGCATTAGAAATATGCCGGAAGCGCCAGCCCACGTCCAACGCCAGGTGGTCATTCAAAAAGTAGGAAGCTCCGACGCCGGCCGTTTCCAGAAAACTAAAATGCCCGCCGAGATGATACCCGCGCAAGTCGGTGTAGAGCACCCCGAGCCCGCCCTCGATATAAGGATACACCGGAATGCCCAAGTCCAAGTAATACGTCAGCGTGGGCAGTCCCAGCCCCATTTCTATCGAGCCACTGTTTCTCGGCCGAATCGAAGTCATCACCGAGACGAAGGGTTCAGTGGAAATCTCAAACGAGCCCGGAGGGAGGAACCACTTCTGCCCCTTAAACAGCGTGTAGCCGATGTGCAGGTCTATCGGCACCATCTCCGCATGCTTCTTGAGGCCAATACTATACCCCGAGCGTAATCCTACGTCCCAGGCGCCGGGTTGGGGTAAAAGGCTGTCGGCGTACACTAGCCTTCCCTGCCCTAGCACCAAGGCCGTGACCATCCAGCTTAGAACTTGCCAGTTTCGTCTCCTCATGAGCTTTCCCTCCCTCATCTCGCCGCACTGTGGCGGTCGGCACTCGCTCCCTATCCCACTCGCCCTGGTTTGGCAAGCGGTACTACACAACCGTACTCAACGGGGCCTCGACAAAGTCCTTCTCCAGCTCGTCCCACACGTACGCCCGTATCACTCGTACCTCACGCGCATAAATGGAAATCACCAGATGGGCCGTATCAGGATAAGAGGGCTCATCGGCAAACAGCGCCCGCGCCCGGTCTTCGGCAGAAAAATACGCATCATGATTAGGGTGAGAATGATAAAAGGCTTTGAGGGTCGCCTTGCCCGTATCCACTTCCTGAAGGATCGTCAACAGCTCTTTGGGAGCCATGAAATAGGCAATAGTCGCGTCGCGCGGATAACCCTGCGGATCCTTCGCATGCATAGCATTCTGGATATTGGTCACGTGACGGACTTTCTCGCCGCCAACACTCTCGAGGATGACGCCACAACACTCCTCGGGAAAAGTTGCTTGCGCGTGTTGGCAAAGCGCATCCCAGGTTTGTGGTTGCAAATGAATCATTGCACTCTCCCTCTTAGCTCTTATTCCGGGAACAGAGTACAGGGAAGCAAGAGAGAGATCATCCACCTTCCCTCTCGGCTCTGGCCTGGACTATATACCGGACTTCCGCTCCTTCCCGACTGCGGAGCTTCTCAGGTGACGTATGCAAACGGCCTTGGGTAACTCCAGGGTTGGCAGCAAGGGAGGTGATTACAGCCTGTAGCCGGTCTTGTGCCAGATGGTCCCGCGCTTGCTGAGAAACCGTCACCTGGTCTCGCAGCTGAGCCAATACGGCGGTGGCTTGAGCAGATAAGGCAGGTGTTCCGTGGCCCTCAGCAGGATCGAGTTGAGAGGCCAGGAACTGACGCACCTCTTCTTGCGGGGAGGTCGACGGGGGGGTTCCCTCTGACTCTGTACCACCAGCAGCCTGCGCTTTTGCTGGAGACGCACTCTCCTGCAGCAGTTGCGCAAGCACGACGCGATCTTTCAGTATCTGCAGATCATCCGGTCCGGTATGCCCACTCAGGTGTAAATCCAACTCCGGCCGTTGGGCTAAAAACCGGCCCAGCCGGGCAAGCTGTTCTTTGCCAGCGCTGTCCGGTTGGCTGGTCCCCGGGACAAAGCGGATGGGGTCGAGAGTAAAATCTTCAATCTTGTCTCCGCCACTGAAAACGGCACCAAGTAATTTAAGTGGTGCAGTCACCGCACCAATCAACACATCACGGATCGCCTGGAAAATAGCTCCTCCCACATGAAAGCCGGGATCGCCGAATTGTCCTTCGACTGGCAACTGCAGATTGATATTCCCGCTCAAGTCCTTCAGTAACGCGATCACCAGTTGCATCGGCAGTCCAACCTGTTCCTCTAAAATAGACGTGCTGCGTTTGCTGCTTAACCCAAGATTATGCAACGTAACGGCGGTGGTTGCTTGTAGCCGATTACCAGGAATGGTGAGATCCCAAGTGAGGGAAACGGCCCCGTTCCGCACCTGATAGCCGAGGAAAGATTCGAAATAGGCATTGAACCGCGGCAGAAACAGGTGCTCGACTTTCCCATGGATGCGCGTGAGCAATAGGTCCGCCTGGCGCTGGGTTGTACCTTGCATCTCAATCGGCGCGCCGTCATTGTTGAAGGCGTGTAAGGTGAACGCCGCCGGGCGTACTAATGGGTAGCCGACCTCGCTCAGGTCAATTTTCACATCCTGCCAGTACACCATCTGTGTCGGAGCGACGGCGTGGTCTTCAAAGTAGAGCTGTCCCCCGGTGAGAGTTACGCGGTCGATGTGGACAGCAGGTGAGGGAGCAGCAGGAGGAGGCTGAGCTGGCGGAGCTTCCGCTGGTGGGAGGTTCGCAGAAGGGGCTGGAGAAGGCGGAGCCTCAGCAGACAGCGTGAAAAGTTGAAACTGCCCCTGCGCGGTGCGAAATCCCTGAGCATAAGGATATTCCAGCGCCACCTCCCCCAAGCGCAAGTTGAGCGGGAGCAGCCGGCTGCCGGCGTTCAGGGTCGCGCGAACCTGGTAGCAACTGAGCAACTCTTGCTTCTCTGGGCCGTAGGACAATAACAAGTTTGAGATGTCGAGGGTGCCCTGGGCTTTTAGCGACCGCTCCGGTTGCACGACAAGAGAAGTCTCTGGAAGAGACACCGCACTGGAGGTTCCTTCCTCCTGCGCGATCTGCAGGTTGCCACTGGCTTTCTCGATGGAGACATCGCCCTGGGCTAGATGCTGGACTGAAAGCCGTGAGAGCTGGGTCGTCAGGCCGATATTAAGGGGCAGGAGCGTGCTTCCTTCGCCCAACTCGAGATGCCCACTGTCCCAGCTCAGCGCACTGCCTAGCTGAGGAATCCCAGCGAGCAACAAAGCCGTCGTGTCTACCGCGCCACTAACCGTAAGGACATGAGTCTCCTCGTGAGTAGTCAGCTCAGCCTTCAGCGTCCCGTTGACGGTTCCACTCATATTCTCCGTCGTAAGAGCGCGCGTCAGCACAGGCCGCAGATTGGCGAGATCTATGCCCGCGAGTTGGAGCTGTGTTTGCAAGTGCAGCGGGGTCAGTCGTAGGCTGCCTTCTCCAGTCACCGTCCCTTCTCCCAAGCGGAGGCGGAAGCGCAAGGGACTCTCTGCACTTTCGTCCCCCACACGCTGAATTTGCAGCTCATCCGGAATCAGAGTAATCGTCTCATTTTCCGTCCACGCGTTGTCACGGTATACGATCTCTCCCCCGGCTAGCCGTACCTCGCGGAGCCAGAAGCGCCAGGCAGGGGCAGCTTTGGGCTGCGGAGTCTCGGTCCGGGCGGTCGGATCGGCAGCGCGCACGAGCCCTGTCCAGTTCAAGCCCGCGGCGGACTGTAGAAAGAAGAGCCGCGGGGCGTGCAATTCGGCCGTGGCCAGCCGGATCTCATGACTGAGCAGATCTATACTTTCGACCGTCACTTGTCCGCTGGGGAGATCCAACGCAGTCTGATTCGTGAGGGGGTCGGCAAAAGATACCTGCTCAAGTTTGAGGACACCATCCAACGCATGAACAGGGGGCTGATCCCCACCGGTGTGGTAGCGATAATGGAGACGCGCGCTGCTGAAGCCAGACAAGTGTTGGAGGGCAAGCGTCTCGCGCACATACGGCTCAATAGCCTTGAGCGCCAGTCGCTGAGCTTCGATATTCGCTTCGACTACGGTTTGCCTGCGTTGCCAGAAAAGCTGCATTTCGCCGTGTACGGGTCCTTCTTCCAGCGATCCGTTAAAATGAGCAGTAATCGGCGAGCTGAATCCTTGGGCTTGGAGCCTAACATCAGCAACGGTGAAATCCTTGAGCATCAAGCTCGCGTGCGAAGAAGGAGTACGAGCACGATCTTGATAATCAATTTGGGCTGCCGACAAGCTCAGATGCTCTACTCGAAGCGTCGGGAGGTCGGACTCAGGAGCTGGGGTTGCGGATGGTGGCGAAGGGGGAAAAAGACGCGTGAGGTTCAGTTGTCCATTGGCGGATTGGCTAGCCATGACTTGCAGGCCGGAGAGTTCGACCTCTTCCAGGCTCACCTGACCCCGCAGCAACGACAGCATGCGGAGATTTGCCACAAGTTCACGGAGAGCAATGACCGGCTTATCCTCATCCTTCAGGGTCAGGGTGAGCCCTTGCAGAGCTAAGCGACCGCGAAAAGGATTGAAGTCCACATTGCTGAGGTGAACTTCTGCGGTGGTCACTGCGGCCAGACGGGCAGTAATTGCTCGGCGCAAAAATCCAGGCAGTAGAATCAGGAGTAGGAGAACCAGCCCGGCTATCGCCAGCAGAGCCCATTCCCAGCGCCGCAGTCGGTGTTGACGTAACCAGTGAACGAATGAAGAGAAGGACATGCCGTGCACCCATCTCAACGACAGCGCCATAATGCCGAGATCACAGCGCTCGTCAAGCACTCGCGAAAAGGAAGGCGGCACAGTGGGAAGCAGAACGGAAGGAGAGATCATCTCAAGGGAGGTAAAACTCCTCACGCTTGGCAATGCTGTTTAGTGCTGGAGGTCGGGACTACGGTGCTTCCTCCAGCCACCATCGACTCAGGTCGATCTCAATGGCCGCAAACGGCTCGGCCCGGGCGCTTTCGACGTCCCCATGCGTACGCAGCAAAACCCAATGCTGTCTTTCAAGGTGGTAAACTTCTAAGGTGTGTTGCAACGGATCGACCAACCAAACATGGGCCACCTGTTCACGGGCGTAGACTGGCATTTTGCGCACGCGATCAAGCCGCCCGGTTGAAGGTGAGACCACTTCACACACCCAATTCGGCGCTTGCTCGAAATACGGGACGTTTTGCAGAATAGGCATACGCTCCCGTCGCCAGCCAGCGAGATCAGGGACAAGAATATCAGCTCCCAGGTGCAGTTCAGACTCAAAGAGAATCCACCAGCCGCCAGGGCCACCGGGACCACCAGGACGACGATCGAAGGGATTGAGATCCTGGACAAGGGCAGAAGAGACACGGGCATGCGGAGACGCAGGTCGCGGGGAGGTAATCAATTCCCCGTCGATGATCTCAGCAATGAGGATGTCAGGGACTTTGAGCAGATCTTCGTAAGTTGCCCGGCGTGGTGCGGGATTCATAGTCGTGACCATAGCACAGCGACAAACCCCGAGAAAAGCAGTTTTGTCACGTGAGTCCTGTGTCCATCCAGGCTACGGTTGTGGTCTGCGTGCACACAGCACACTACGCGGGCTGATCCTCCGGCAGTAAGAATTGTAGGGCGCGCACAGCGCGCCGATTCGATGGCGCGTGGAACGCGCCCTACACTACTACGGTCCTCAGAGCCGGCTCAAAGTAGCTTAAGGGTGGGTTGAGGTAATTGGAACCTGCGGATTAGCATAGAGAGTTTTATTATATTGACTGGCAAGATTGTTTGCGTATTCTTTTAAGCTCTTAATCTGGTCGGTTAAAGACTTGTTCAATTGCTCAAGCGTTTGCAGTTCCAATCTCTGTTTTCCCAGTTCCAAGTCCTGCAGTGGATTTCTCTTCTTGCACTTCTCCAACTTCTTAATGCTCTTCATCAACTCCTTAATACGCTTCTGATTGGAGATGACCTGCTGTGTTAGTCCCTGAATGATTCCCGGCAATTGCCAAAACTGAAGGTTGTCCAGATCATTGATCGGGTTGGCAACGCTTGGGCCTGGCTTCACAAGATCCGTCCACCCAAATCCGGTGATGTCAACTGCATTGATCGGTTCGCCTTGCACGTAGCCATACAGGTTGAGGTCTTCTCCCGCGAAGAGGATAGGATCTTTTGCCGTCCATCTCCCTGTCTCCGAGTCGTAATCGCGCGCGCCGAAGCGCACAAGTTTTGTTTGCGGGTCGTATAGTCCCCCCGCGAAGCCGAACGGCTGGAAGCCGGGGTTCGTGTCCATCGTCACCACGCCGAACTCGTCGTAGTCAATCCGCTGCGCGATGGTGCCTGTCGCCACATTAACCACCAATCGCACACTGCCCAGATGATCGGAGATGATCCGGTAAGTCACTCCGCCTTTGACCATATAGTCGGGCACGTTGGGACGAGCGCCGTAAACAAACCGGCTCACCAGATTGTTGCTGCCGTCCAATTCAGCAACCACCCGCAGTTGATCGGCGTACAAGAAGCCCTGCCCGAGCATGCCGTTCACCTGTTTGCCGATCCGCCGGTCCTGGCCGTCAATCACGTATTCGACCTGCGTGTCGTCTGGTAGCGTAACGTTGCGCAGGTTTCCCAGCACGTCGTAGCTGTAGGTCGTGGTTTGCGCGCCGACGGTTTTGCTGCTCAACTCGCCGTTCGCAGTGTAGGTGTAGACGTTCCCAGCGTAAGTCAGAAGTCGGTCTTGATCGTCATAGGTGGGAGTTGTAGTCAGACCGGGCCCGGTGAGGCGATTGTTGTTGCCGTCGTAGGTGTAGGTGCTCAGCGTGGTGCCGTTCAATTTCACCTGAGTGAGCCGGCCGGCCAAGTCGTAGGTATAGTCAAAAGTATTCGTCGCCCCGCCGACAGTTTCGACCTTCTGCATGACACGACCAAGGTTGTCGCGGGTGTAAGTCGTCTCATACAGCGGCGTGCCGCTGAAGGCCGCGCTGTAGCTGGTCAACTCGCCGAAGTTGTTATAGCCGCGCGTGTCGGTGACGCTGCCGAGCGTCGTATCGGTAATCAATCCGTTCTGCGCATGGCGAGTCAGCGCAAGGCTCCCTGCCCCGGTGAGCAAGCTGTCGTTGTCGTAGGTGAAGTTGGTCGTGCTACCGCCATTGATGCTCTGCGCGGTGACACGGAAGTTGTTGTCGAACGTGCGGCTGACGCTGCCTGCCACGGTGCTTGCCCAAGTCGTGCTAGTGAGCAACGCGCCGTTGTAGGCGAACGCTAGCGTCTCGCTGCCGGGGGCAGTGATGTTCGTCAGGTTGCCCGTCGTGCCGCTGTAGCCGTACGTGTAGGTGCCGCTCGGCGTGGCCAGCGTGCTCAGCCGTCCCGCGCTGTCATAAGCGAAGTTCAGCGTCAGCGCATCAGGCCGCGTGATGGTAGTCAGTTGCTGGTCGAGGTTGTAGGCATATTGCGTCGGCCCGGTGCCCGCGACATTGGGCGGAGTGTAAGACTCGATAAGATCAGTCGGCGTATAGGTAAAGATGTGGGCCGGCCGTCCTGGCGGCGTGATGGAGGTGAGATTGCTGTTGGCGTCGTAACCAAAGCCGATGATGCGACTATCAGGCAAGGTCCGTTGCGTCACTCGCTCGGCAGCGTCATACAAGAAGCTCGTCACCTGGCTCAACGGGTCGGTGATGGAGGCCAGGAAGCCGTCGGCGTTATAGCTGTAGGTGAAAGCACGAACCTCGGCCGCACTGCCGTAAGTGGTGGTGGCGAGTCGCCCGCGCGCGTCGTAGGTATAGGCACCCGGATTGAGATTGGCGAACTGCCGTTGCGTGGGCCGGCCTTGAGTGTCGATCGTGGTCGTGATTTGCCGCCCGACCGGCGTCGTGCTGTTAAAAGTTCTCGTCGCCGCCGTAAAGGCGCTGGTATAGACGCGGCCATTGATATTGAAGATGTCGGTCTGAGTGAGAAGGCTGAGTGGGTCGGATGGATTGGAGAGCGTCACCGTGCGCGCGAAAGTGGTATTCAAATTTAGACCGCCGGGTGTTGAGATGGTCGTGTTGGTGGTGAGTGGCGCTTGCATCCGCCAGCGTGGATCAGGTCCGAGCGTTTCTGCGGTCACCGTGCCGTCAGGGTCGGTGTTTGTATTGACGCCGTCGGCGCCTTCTATCAGTTGCGTTTGCAACCCCGCCGGATCAGTATTGACCCGCTGGCGATCACCAGTGGGCAAATTCTGCACCTGAAAGGTCGTGACTCGCCCCAGCTTGGTATCGTGCGTAACAGTGTACTGTTGGCCGGATTGGCGGTCGTAGCCAAATAACCGTTGGCGTCGAGCGTGAAGCTGGTCGTTTGGTTGAACGGGCTGAGGATGCCCGTCGGATTGCCCGAGCCGTCGCGCTGAATGGTGGTGATATTGTTGTCCCCATCAGTCACTTGAATCAAGCGGTCTGTGCTGTCGTAAGTGAAGACATACTTGTTCGCGCCGGTGAGGGTATTGATCGTGCGCAACTGACGGCCTTCGGCAGTGAATTGATACAACTCGCTGCCATCTTCCAATGGAATAGCGATGTCGGCGGCTGTGAAGCCGGGCAGCGTAGGCTGCACGCGGCGGACGCGTTGATTGTTGCCGTCGGCGATGTAGAAGCTGCCATCCACGCCGAACCCCACGCCAAGCGGATTGCGCACCTGACCTTGTGGAGCCGGGCCGCCGTCGCCGCTGAAACCGCCGATGCCGTTGCCTGCCGGAGTAGTGATGATACCGTCCGGCCCGATGCGGCGGATGCGATGATTGCTCCAGTCGGCAATATAGATCGCGTCGTCTGGCCCGCGCGTGATACCCTCGGGCTTGCACAGACGCGCATTGACTGCAGCGCCACCGTCGCCGTTCGAGCCACAGACGGTGTCGCCCGCGACTACGTTAATAATGCCATTCGGCTCCACACGGAACAACTGATGGAGACTAGTGTCGGAGAAATAAAGCGTACCATTAGGTGTCGTAGTCACGCCGAACGGCGTGCCCAGGCAGGCCTGGCGCGCAGGCACGTTGGTATTGCTGCAACTGCCGGGAGACGGATTGCCACTGCCGGCCACGGTCGTGATGATGCCGTCGGTTCCGACACGGCGGACGCGGTGGCTGTTGGCATCACCAATGTAGATCGCACCGTCAGACGCAACAGTTACTCCCAGCGGTACATTCAACTTTGCTTGTGTAGCCGGACCTTCGTCGCCACAGGGGTCAGTTGCAGGCGTGCAGGCCTGCCCCGTGCCAGCGACGGTCGTAACGGTACCGTCGGGCGCGACTTTGCGAATGCGGTTCGCGTTATCAACGACGTAGTAACTGCCGTCAGGGCCGAAGGCTACAGTGAAAGGCGAACTGAAGTGCGCCTGCAAGGCTTGCCCACCGTCGCCGCACGGATCAGTAATCGGATTACACTGCAGGCCGGGCGTCCCGGCGACCGTCGTGATAACGCCATCCGTCGCGATGCGCCGGATGACACGATTGCCGGTGTCGGCGACATAGACGCTGCCGTCCGGCGCAACAGCTAAGCCCTGTGGCGAGAATTGGCCGAATGAGGCTTGCATTGCCTGGCCATTATCGCCGGTGAAACCGACACTACCATTACCACCCGCGGTCGTGATGATCGCATTCACCGTCTGCACGCTGCGCCGTGCACCGGTCCCTTCGTACAGCACACGCTCAACCGGATCGTAGAAATGCTGCGGGCTGAGCATCCAGCCACCCAGACCCAACGTTTGCGCGTCAAAAGTCCCGACGTAGACCCGATAAATCCGCGGCAAGGTGACCTCGCGACGTGTCCGGTTACCGATAATCTCCACACCGTTACCGTTGTAGCCGAAGCGGCTCGTCGCCTCATACACGCCATCGTAGACGTACCCGACCGTCGCCACAGCAAGCTGACGGCCTTGCACGACACGCCCGTAGGCATCCTTGTCATCCCACGTAAAGGTGAAGGTCTGATTGGGCTGCGGCAGGAAGTCCTGCTGGAACAACTGACCAGCGACGCT
Source organism: Deltaproteobacteria bacterium (assembly GCA_016200595.1). Taxonomy (GTDB): domain Bacteria; phylum Desulfobacterota; class Binatia; order Bin18; family Bin18; genus JACQEL01. The sequence continues at coordinate 3,939 of JACQEL010000634.1, read as the reverse complement.
AACGGTTAACTCAATGCGTTTGAGGCTAGCCGGGACTGTGGCCTCGCTGAGCGTGAGCGTGAGCGAGCGATTCGATGTTCGGCCTTTCTGCCGCTCGCTGCTGTAGCGTAGGAAGTCGGGCGTGCCAGTGATGTTGATTTCTTCTCCAAGAGCCTGATTGCCGAATTGAATGACGCAACCTGCGCCTTCACAATCTTTATCCAGTCAAGTGTCGCACTGCGGCGGCGGCCCGCTCGGCGGGCCTGCGTTGGGTGGCGGCCCCCAGCCCCAATTGGAATCCCACGACGAGAAGTGAATGATTGGCACGCGCCACAGCGATTGCCCGGCGGTGTAAAGTGTCGCGAGCGTCTGGCGTTCGGCTACAGTGATGCCGAACGTGGCGTATTGCGGATCGGTTGCGGGCTGCCCGCTGCCATCGAGATCGAGGTTGGCCATCCCACTGCTGAGCGAGAGAATCTTGATGATCCGCCCTGTGGTCGACGCCACCCACTGACCATTTACGGTGTCATACGCGCCCGAGGGGATGTCTATTCCGACCGGGAAGTCCATGAAGTTCTCGTTGTACTGAATGATCGGCTGATTGAAACTCACCGTCACTGCCCCAGCCGCTACGGCCTCATCCACACTATATTCGACCGCATAAGTGTAAAAGCTGGTCGGCGGTAGATCACCCGGCATGGCATTGGGGCCATTGCTGCCCACCGTATACTCAGTCGCTCGCACATGCAGCATTGACAGTGGTGGCGTAGAGTTGTCGGGCAACTGCATTGTCGCTGTCGTCCCTGGCAGGAAGAGCAGCGTTGTTTGTCGTGCACCATCACTGTCTGTCATTACGCTGCTGCGCGCCACCTGGATGCTGAGAGCCGTCAGATCAATTGCTGTCACTTGCGCGTCAAGGTGGACGAGAATGACGTGGGACAGCATCACATAATCTTGCCACGGCACCTCCATCTGTCGCTGCGCTGGGAGAAAACCCGTCTTGGCGTACCTGACGGTCAAGGGACCGCCGCCGTTGACCGCCAGGTCAAACATCCCATCCGCCCGACTCAGCGTCTGGCCAAACTCCGGGTGATCAAGGATATTAATCACCACCCCCGAGAGGGGAGTGTTAGTCTTGTCCAACACTTTGCCCCGCAACACTGCCGCTCGCTGGGGCTCGATCGTGCCAGGTGCAACGCCGGTCTGGATCGGATCGTTGCCCGTGTAGAGAAATTGCGTTGCGGCCCCAAGGGTTGTGGCCACGCTTCGGTCAATCGGCGACGCAACAGTAGACGGATCAGGCGGCACCGCTGGATTGCACACCCCAGGGTCATCGACGATGCCATTACAATCGTCATCACTGTTGTTCCCGCAGATTTCCTGCGGCGCCGGCGTTCCCGGCGTGCAGGTCTGCGAGAGGCCGTTGGCACAGTTGTTGACTGTGCGCTGGCAGGCACCTACCCCACAGGTGGTCTGGCCTAACCCGTCATCAACTTGCCCATCGCAATCATCGTCTTGGTTGTTACAGACTTCTGTGCTCGGTACCACCTCTCCCAGGCAAGGCCCAAAGGTGTGGTTCGCGCTGCACGTTTGGGTGCCTGCGTGGCAGACGCCCACCCCTGCCGTTCCTGCGGGTCCATCATAACATCCCCGGGTTGCGCCCGGCGTGCATGCTCCACCCCCACCTCCACCTAGCTTCTCTACCGCGCCGATGTCAAACTCGGCCATACCGCTACTATCGCCATCCTGTGGTCGCACTCCCTCAGTGAAATAATCCGCTTCGAGTTCAGCGGTTGTCACCCCCAAGTCAAACAGCCGGAGGTCTGCTCCGCGGTCAATCGCTGGTGAACTCGTTGCGAGCGTAAAGTCATCATCAGCTGTGTTCGGTAGCCCGTCCAATCCATTGACATTGGTGTAGACAACGTTCGCCAGCTGACAGTCGGGGCTGGCGCTCACACCTGGTCCCTCAGTCCCCGTCGGTGTCAGATTGTCTTTGTCCATCCCATCCAATATCGGCCCTTGGAACTCGCCACTGGCGTTGCCACAAATTAAGTTGTTCAGTAAGAGCGCTTGCTCAGGCTGTCCCTTCTTGGTCGGCGCCTTGCGCTTGACGCCAAAACCGTTCTTGGCCGCACTCTTGGGGTCCGTGCCATTGCCGGTGATGACATTGTTTAGCAACCATACTTCCTGCCCTTTGCCTATTTGTATCCCGCTGCGTCCATTCCCGCGAATGGTGTTGCTCGCGATATAGTGGGGGCCGCCAACCCCCTGACTGAAGGACACACCCTCCTGGCCAGTGCCGTAGATCAGGTTATTGACCAGCACGATTTCCGCATTCCCTTTCCCCATGACAATCCCACCACCGCACGTGCCCGGGCCCGTACTGAAGATGCGGTTGCGCTCAATGTGAATAGCGGTATTCTTTTTTGTTCCGTTGTTCAGCCTAATAGCATGGCTCCCAGTGCTTTTAATCGTCAATCCGCGCAGGGTGATGAAGTGAGAGGAGGAGAGCTGCACGGCATCGCCTGCACTTGTGCATTTATGGCGCTTGTCTCCTAAAATCTTTACCTTGCCCGCGTGTGCAGCCGGAGCGGCTTCAATGAAGATCCGATCCTCTTCACTCGATTGAGGAAGGTTGTTTTTCCCCTGAATCAGGACACTTTCCTTGTACGTCCCCGCCTGAATGCGGATCGTGTCACCTGGCTGCACAGCATCGATGGCCGCTTGAATCGTGCTGTAGCAGGGGGCGTGCCCACGACAGGTGGTATTCGTCTTGTTGACATAGCGGACGAGTGGAGAAGGCTGAGGTGAAAGGAGTGAGGTTGCGAGGAAAGTCAAAATGAAGAAGACCGAAAAGATAGACACTTTCCGCATGTTGGCCTCTAGTAATACTAGCCTCTTGCCTGAAAGAGAGGACTTGTCTCTTCCCTGCCCTCTCTCATTAGTGCATTTTCAGGACACCTCTTGGGGAAAAGACCTAGCCCTCTCCCCCTGGGAGAAGGCTAGGGGGAGGGAAAAACGCTAGACCCAATCGCGGCCAAGCCCCCTCACCCCGACCCTCCCCCGCTTGCGGGAGAGGGAGAAAACGCGTGATTCCCCAAGACCTATCCTACAGAAGCATTATATAGTAGGTGCTATACACAAGACTACGTCGGCGTGCAATAAAAAAACGGTCAAATTTTGGTCAAATTTGCCACTGCCGTATTGTCAACTGTAGGGGCATGCATGGTATCTGTTCCTGCAATCTTCGTTTTTCCTCCTTTTCAACTTGACGTGACCACCCGCATCTTGTGGAAGGGCCAGCAGCGGTGCCAACTCAGGTCACAAGTAGCGGCAGTGCTCCATTATCTGCTTGAGCACCCTAGTCAGGTCGTCAGCAAAGAGGAATTGCTCGCTTCCCTGTGGCCAGGGCAACGAGTGAGCCCAGGGGTGCTGAAGACCTATATCTGGGAGCTGCGCCGGGCGTTACGTGACCAGCAGCAAAAGCCGCGTTTCATCGAGACTCTGCCGCGGCGGGGGTACCGGTTTATTGGGGCAGTCCGACGTCTGAGGTCCGAAGTCTCCAAACCCCAGCCCCTAACACCCAGCCCCCAAGCGGAGGCAGAAGCCGAAGCGTGCTTTCAGAAGGCTCTTGAGATTGCCCAGCGCCAGAACGCGAAGTCGCTCGAACTGCGAGCGACCATGAGCTTGGCTCGCCTGTGGCAGCGCCAGGGTAAGCGTGCCGCAGCGCGCAAAACACTAGCCGAGATCTACCACTGGTTCAGTGAAGGATTCGATACCGGAGATCTCAAAGAAGCGAGCACGGTATTGGCAAAGTTGGCATAGGACCGCTCTTCCTTCTCAGCCTTGAACGGGACGCCATTCTTGACAGCGGTCAGTCAGGAGGGTAATGACCACGCGCGACTCCAACGGCTTCAGACGATAGCCGGGCAGCGGGTGTGACAGCATCCGCCGCGTTTC